>JANRLI010000005.1 GCA_033762625.1 Alphaproteobacteria bacterium | reverse complement strand
ATTTAATTAGCGGGACCCATAGCTCAACTGGATAGAGTGTTGCCCTCCGAAGGCAGAGGTTGGTGGTTCGAATCCACTTGGGTCCGCCAATTTTTTTTGAAACTAACTATATATGGTTTTTTGATATGTGTGAAAAAGTCTCACACATTCAATATCTTCCAAGGAAAGCTCAGCACCCTCTGACCTGTAACCCAAATCAGCGCGTAGAGGGTATTTTTCTAAGAAATTTAAGGTGGCTCCTAAGATATGGATCTTGTTAGGTCAACAGGCCAGTTGTAGTTTTGTGTAGCTACTCTAGGCAGTTTTCAAACGATAGAGTTTTGATTTTTAATGTGACGTATTGTCCGTGGACGTAATGTCAACACACGTTAATAGTCCATACATGATAAACACTCTTTTTACCCTTGGTGAAAACATAAAAAAGTATCGCCTCGCTCTTGATTTGTCTCAAGAGGAGTTGGCTGACAAATGCGGCTTTGATCGCACCTATATCAGCATGTTGGAAAGAGGAAAGAGGAATCCATCACTTATCAATCTTATTCGGCTGGCTGAAGGATTAGGAATCAATATAGCTAAATTAACGCATGGTTGTGAAAATGGCTTTAAACCCAGAAAATGAACAACATGCTTTACAAATTCAAGCGGGCACTATCGGGCGCAAGGCGGGACATGCGTTTGAAGATACCATCACTGAAGAAATTAATATTGTTCTCTACCCATTAAAGGTGCCAACAAAAATTATCACTCATGTAAATACAGGCGATCCGGCTCGACTACTTCTTTTCTATATTTCATCCGCATACGGATGCTCTGAAATTATTAGAGCCTCTGCGATATCTACTGGAGCGCTAGCAACATCCGAGGATGGAAAAAGGTGGCTAGAAATCAATGGAATTGGTGTCACTCGATGCAAGAGTGACCTTGTAATTAGTCTTGAATTTCCAAACGGCATCAAGAAATCGGTTGGCGTATCTACAAAGCAATGCAACAATAAAACACCAACAAATGCACAGCTTTACTTCACTACAGCTCGCGGCTTTGTCAATCTTCTTACAAAGAACTCCTTGAAGGTGCCGGATGCAGCTATTACGGCTCTGCGCCAGTTTTGTGGTGATATCGGCTTTCGCCCTCTTGATCAGACGCCACCACTTACAGACAGAAAAACAGACCCAAGACGTTTTTTCTGGGAGGAAATTTTAGAAGCAGGAAGGTTAGAGTGGGAAAACATTTTTTCAAAACATCAAGACGATATATCTAGATTGCTCCTGCAAAAGGCGTATCTTGATGACCAGTTTTCGCCTGATTTTCTTATTCACAAAACAAAAAATTCTACAGCGTGGGAGAACACAGAGATTGCTCTGTATTCTATCGATGAGTTAATCCACCATTCAAAAAACTATGGCGGCTTTAGCCTTAAGCCCTATTCGGTACGCAAGGGCAGTTATAAAGATCCGCACGGTGTTACTCACATGGCACCTAGATTTGGGATTATACAAATGCAAAGAGGTGGACAGGCGCAACACCCTGAACAACTGCAATTCAACTTAGAGGCTGGATATTTCTACAAAGTCAGTCAGCAGCGCCCTGATATGGATGGCCAAAGCTCTAGCCAATAATGGTGGAACGGCGTTGCCAATTCCTGTCCTGATTATGCCCTGCGTACCGGAAAATATGTATTTATCAGGAAACGACTGTAATCTAGCGGCCTCACGGATAGTTAATGATCGCGTGGCGACAGGATGGACATTTCTACATCCGGAGATCATGCCAAAAGTTGTCTGAACCGTAGCTCCAGGCTCGTCCCAAACTTGCCGTTTATAGGTGGTGTTATAACCAGATGGGGGGCGCAATAAGGGGTTGTCGTTATCATGTGCGCTACGCCCCTCTGGTACATTCCAGAGCCATTGAATGACATGATCTGGATGTGATACCGCTGCATGTAGAAGGTCGGCAGATTTTTCACCTGATTCAAGGTATGGAAGATCAGAGCACGCGTCTCCAAAGGTCCTAACTTTTTTTATGCCACGCAGCAAATCTTCAGAATGACCGTATTCATGTACTGGAATAGAGGGCTCTCTATCTATATCTTTACGGATAGCAATAAAAATAACTCGCTCTCTATGCTGTGGAACACCATAGTTACAAGCGTTGATTTCAAAAAAATTTGCGTAATAGCCAAGTTGATCAAAAGATAAAAGTATTTCATCTTTTACTAAACGCCCATCTGGATTTTTCATTGATGTAAGAAGTCTGACATTTTCGATTACCGCTATCTTGGGTCTAACGATATCAATAAACCGCATGTAATGCTTAAAAAGCTGGTTTCTAGGATCATCCGCTTTACGTTTTCCGGAGAGACTAAAGCCTTGGCAAGGAGGCCCCCCGATAACGACATCTATATTGCCAGCATCCAAAATAAACTGACGAATGGCAGAATCTGATAGCATAGCAATATCAGAGCCAATTTTTGGTGCAGACGGGAAGTTTTTTTGGTATATGCTACTTAAATCGTCATCTAGTTCAACAAATCCTTTTATAACGCATCCAGCGTTTTTGAAACCTAGACTAAAACCACCACAACCAGCAAACAAGCTAACGCCAGTAAACGCTTCCTCTACTGGCTCAAGAAGTGAGTTTAGCTCACTAATGTAATATTTATTCTCCGCAGTTTTTTTATATTTCTTAAGCCTAACAGGATCGTGCTGGACACCCGTGTAGGAATGCCGTTTGTAGCGTTTTCTCCTTTCTTGAATTTTCGCAATTTTCTCTTTATCTGAAAGAATATGGGTTATTTTCTGAATTTCTGAATCCCCGATATTTATTTTCCCTAGCTCGAAAGCGGATAGAATATGTTGCGAGATCCCTGTAGCCTCTGCCAATTTTGCTTGAGAGAGGTTAATGGATTCGCGATAATTTTTTAGCTGTGATCCTGATACAATCATGTGACTTATTGTCATCATTACTAATTCAAAGTCAATCCTAAAATCCGCACCAAAGATGCACCTACAACTCTTCTAGTGAGAATATCAATATCTATTTAGCAATTCCACTTCACTGTAATTTGTGGGGGTGGAAGATACATGCAGGTGGCAACCTTTGGGAATTGGCGTTTGCAGTTGCGTCTATGCTTAAGGCTGATATTTGCGTTTAATCATATAACTCGGTACTACTTGTATCGATGACACAGAAATCCATTCATATCATTGGCGGCGGTGTTGCGGGCTTGAGCCTTGCATGGCGTTTAGTGCAATCGGGCTTGCGTGTTACCGTTTTTGACAAGGGTGCGATTGGCCGCGGCGCAAGCTGGGCGGCCGCAGGCATGCTCGCCGCTGTTGTTGAAGCAGAGCCCGGCGAAGATGTGTTGTTGCCCTTCGTACTTGAATCGCAACGCATTTGGCCGGAATTTGCACGGGAATTGCAGAGCTATACAGGCCTTGATATTGGCTACCGCGAAAGCGGCACATTATTTGTAGCAGCCGAACGCGATGATGAAGGTTTACTAAAACAGCGTTTCGATTTTTTGAAAGCACGCAGCCTGCCGGTTAAATGGCTGGAGCGTAGCGAACTGCGCAAACGCGAGCCCTATTTTTCACCGCGCGTAACGCACGGGTTTTATAGCGCCAGCGATCATCAGGTAGATAACCGCATGTTGGTTGATGCCCTGCACGCTGCATGCAAAAAAGCAGGTGTGGAATTGCATGCCCATGCCGATGTCAGTGAAATAAAAATTTCGGGTAACCGCGCAACCCATCTTGTGGTCAATGATGGTATCATCGCGGTCGATGCCGTTGTGTTAGCTGCTGGCGCATGGTCTGGCACTATCAAAGGGATGCCACTGGAAGCCTTGCCGCCTGTGTTCCCGATGAAGGGACAATTACTGGCACTGCAGATGGATGCACGTCAGCCGTTGTTGAGGCATGTGGTATGGACACCGCAACTTTATTTGGTGCCGCGTAGCGATGGACGATTGATTATCGGGGCCACATTGGAAGATAAGGGATTTGATGCATCGCTAACCGCCGGCGGAATTTTACATTTGCTGCGCGAAACATGGGAAGCTTTGCCGGGCATGGAAGAATTACCGTTGTTGGAAGCATGGGCAGGTTTCCGTCCCACCAGCCGTGATGACGCGCCGATTTTGGGCGAAAGCGCCATTGAAAACATAGGTTTTATGACCGGACAGCACCGTCACGGGATTTTAATGACCCCCCTACTCGCCAGCGCAATGAGCGAGTATATATTAAAAGGGAGGCTGCCAGAAATTGCCGCACCTTTTACCATGCAACGCTTTAAGTAGGACAACATGCTGAATCTGATTGTGAACGGGGAAAAACGCGAAACAGCAGCCCAGACCATCCCTGAACTTTTGCAAAACGAGAAATTGCCGCAAGCACATTGGCAAGCAATAGCCGTTGCATGTAATGGCAAAGTGGTCACACGCAGCGCATGGGCAGAAACCAGATTAAATAACGGCGATGCGATTGAAATCGTAAAACCATTTGTGGGCGGGTAATGAGCGACAATTTAAAAATTGCCGATAAATCTTTTTCATCGCGGCTGTTGATTGGCAGCAGCATGTACCCCAACCAGCAGGTGATGCTGGATAGCATTGCAGCATCTGGTGCGCAGATTGTTACCGTTGCCATCCGCCGTATCAACTTGCAAGGTCAGCATCTATCAGTGCAACATTTGTTGACGCAGCGGGATTTAACGCTGCTACCCAACACAGCTGGGTGCTATACCGCCGAAGATGCTGTGTTTACAGCGGAACTTGCCAGGGAAGCATTACAAACCAACTGGGTGAAGCTGGAAATTATCGGTGACCGCGAGACACTACTCCCAGATGCGGTTGAACTTATCCGCGCCGCTGAAACATTGGTAAAAAAAGGGTTCGTGGTTTTACCCTATTGCAGTGATGATCCGGTTGCATGTCAGCGTTTGGTGGATGCTGGCTGCGCAGCAGTAATGCCGCTTGGTTCGCCAATTGGGTCGGGGCAAGGTATTCTCAATTTATACAATCTTGATATCATCCGCGCGCGGATCAACTTGCCAATCATTCTAGATGCCGGGATTGGCACAGCATCCGATGCAACTATTGCCATGGAACATGGCTGCGATGGCATTTTGTTGAACACCGCCATTGCCAAATCCAACAACCCGGTATTGATGGCAAGCGCGATGCGTAAAGGAATGGAAGCTGGACGCGAAGCGTATCTGGCTGGCCGTATTGCCAGAAAAACCCACGCCGAAGCATCCAGTCCGGTTGGCGGCCTTGCAACCAAAGCACATAAAAACTGATGAAAAAAACGCTGCCGCATCCTGCTATTATGCTGATTACAGATATAACGCAGGCGGTATTGCCGCTTGAAGACATCATCGCAGGCGCAATAGCTGGTGGGTGCAAATGGATTGTGCTGCGTGATCTAAACGCCAGCGACAGTCAACTGCTCAAGCAAGCCATTCCTGTCAAATACCTTTGCACGAAACATAAAGCAAAATTATTTATCGGCCGTAATGCAAAAATTGCCAAGGCCATCGAAGCGGATGGATTGCATTTATCATCATCACAAATCGTTGATGAAGCGCGCAGCATCTGCGGCGATATAATGATTGGCAAATCATGCCACACAGTGGATGATGTGAAACGTGCACAAAAAAGCGATTTGGATTATATCACCCTCAGCCCGATTTTCGAAACAACCAGCAAACCGGGTTACGGCCCCGCGCTTGGTCTTGAGACACTTGTGCAACAGTGCAAAGAGACATCATTGCCTGTTGTAGCACTGGGCGGCATTGACGTTGACAATGCAGCTGCATGTATAAAAGCAGGAGCCCAAGGTGTTGCGGTGATGGGTAGCATTATGCGCAGCAAAGCGCCGCAGCAAAGCATGGAAGCATTACTTGGCACCGTCCCGAAATAATGGTCCTGCATGCCACGGCACTATGCCGCTGAATCACACAAAAAACTAACTTGTATTTGATTCTTAAACGCTTTCTTGCCTACAAGAAAAATAGTAACAACCCTGATAATTCTTAGTGCGTTCAGGGTTTTATTCTTGTTATTATGCAGGCTTCAAACCTAACGCCACTCAAGCCTTCGCCTATGGATCCCCAGTTAAGAAATTTTAGTGTTATGATTGTGGATGACGACCGCCTTGTGCAGAAGCTTGTCGTTGACGTTCTCAAAAATCTCGGATTTGGCAAAACCCTTCGCGCCGATGATGGCAAAGCCGCACTCCAGATGCTGGATGGCAATCCGGTTGATTTTATTTTTTGTGACTGGCGCATGCCGCAAATGAGCGGCCTCGAATTCATCAAGCAAATCCGCAGCGGAAAAACACGTGTCAACCCGTTTATCCCTATCATCATGCTAACCGGAAATGCCGAAGTGCATCAGGTGATAGAAGCGCGCAATATTGGCGCGAATGACTATTTGATTAAACCATTTACGGTTAAGCAAATTACTAAACGGATAATCGAACTGGTTGATAACCCGCGCGAATTTATTGCATCGCCAAAATACACCGGGCCATGTCGCCGCAGGAAAAATGTGCCGCCCAAGGGCCCTGACCGCAGAAAACCCCGAAAAGCTAAACGATAAGAAGGTGCAGCATGTCTGAAGCACAAATGGAAGATGATGGTGTTGTGGTTCATGCTCCGGATTTGAGCATGAAGAAAAAACTCGGCCCCGGCAAATCACTGGGCGCCATCATTACCCCTTCCAAAGTTGAACAAACCGAAAAAGTCGTCGCCAATTTCGAGCCGGAGATTATCAAAGAAATTCTTGCTGAATTCTCCGAGCTTGAGAACATCGCATCGCGCCTAAAAGCCAACACCGTAGCAACTGCGGAACTTAAAACGCTGATTGAAAAAGGCTTTGCGATTAAATCAAAAGCCGGATTTTGTAATTATTCCCTTGCTTCATCGCTTGCACGGTTCATGCATCTGTTTTGCGAAACACTACTTGAAAAGCAATTGACCGTTAAAGACATCAGCATTGTTTCCTGTTTTGTCAGCATACTTAAAATTATTTTTGAACGTAAAATCATCGGTGATGGGGGCAATACCGGTAATACGATTGTACAGGAAGCCCAGCGCATGATTTCCATGACTGGCTTGCCCCCAGCTTAAAAAGCGCCTAATTAATCGGTATGTCAAAACTGAATACCCTACGCTATCTGCGCCACATTGATTTGCCGGGCCTTGGTTTTGATGGGCAGGAAAAAATCTGTGCAGGCACCGCAGCAATTGTCGGCATGGGCGGGCTTGGCGCTAGCGCTGCCTTGTATTTAGCAGGTGCAGGCGTAAAACAACTTATCCTTATTGATCATGACAAGGTCGAAGAGAGTAATCTTCAGCGGCAAGTCATTTATACCGAAAGTGATATTGGCGAATTAAAAGTCGCCGCAAGCGCCAAGCGCCTCCACGCGCTGAATTCAAATGTACATATTCAAATGCACAACGCACGCCTTGACGAAGCCAATGCGATAAAGATTCTAGAAGCCGCGGATGTGGTGCTTGATTGCACTGATAATTTTGCCACGCGGTTTTTATTGAATGATGTATGTATCACACTAAAAAAACCGCTCATCAGCGCATCAGTTCAAGGCTTTGGAGGGCAGCTTGCAACCTTTAAATCCCATTTGGGAAACGGCCATGCCTGTTACCGTTGCCTGTTTCCAGAAACTCCCCCAAAGGGCATGGTCCCATCCTGCCCCGAAGCAGGTGTGTTTGGCCCGATAGTAGGCATTCTTGGTGTGATGCAGGCAGCAGAAGCCCTTAAAGAACTGGCGGGTATTGGCAGTACACAAACCTGTCTTTTCATGCTTGATAGCCAAAATATGGCAGGCAAAAGCATTACTGTGGAACAAAACCCCACCTGCCCCAGCTGCTCACCAAACGGCTCTAAACAATAAGGTTTTAAATTGCCTTTGCAGGTTGGATGGCAAGCGGGTAAAAAATCCGGCATGAGTATTCATACGCCCCCACCTGTAAAAAAACTGACCGTGCAGGATATTCGCGCAGCCAAAAACCGCGCCGAACCTTTTTTAGCACTCACGGCTTATACTGCACCTATTGCGCAATTAGCCGACAAGCATGCGGATCTGGTATTGGTCGGTGACAGCGTTGGCATGGTTTTATACGGCATGCCCAACACATTAGGTGTAACATTGGAAATGATGATGACGCATGGCAAATGCGTTGCACAGTTCTGCCAGCGCGCCTTATGTGTTGTCGATATGCCATTTGGAACCTATCAGGCATCGCCGGCGCAGGCCTTCGAGAATAGCTCCCGCGTGATGAAAAAAACCGGCGCAGGCGCTATCAAACTGGAAGGCGGCGCGGAAATGGCCAGCACCATCCGCTTTCTGGTCGAACGCGGTATTCCGGTTTTAGGCCATATTGGCCTTCGCCCGCAGCAAGTCCATGTGATGGGCGGATATAAAGTACAAGGCAAAACCGATGATCAGATTGAAATGCTAAAGCATGATGCAAAAGCCGTTGAAGAAGCAGGCGCGTTTGCAATCGTTGTTGAAGGTACGATGGAACATGTAAGCCGCGAAATCACGTCATACGTCAACATCCCCACCATTGGCATTGGCGCATCACCGGCATGCGATGGGCAAATTCTGGTTACCGAAGATGTGCTAGGCTTGGTTGCCGGCGCAAAAGCAAAATTCGTGAAACCCTATGCCAATTTATATCAGGATGCTGAATCCGCGCTGCAAACCCTTGAAGCCGATGTAAAAGCGCGGCGTTTCCCCGGCCCAGAAAATCTTTATATCAAAACCAAATGAGCTCTCCCCATTTATCGCTGCCGCTGTGTGTGGATCTTGATGACACCCTTATCCATACGGATGTGCTGCGATTGGGAATTAAGCAATTGGTGTTTAAAAAACCCTGGTTGCTGCCTTGGTTTCTGGTCTGGCTTGGACTAAAACGTGCCGCAGCCAAGGCCTGGCTTGCCAAGGAATTCGACGTGGATGCCGCAACACTTCCCTACCGGGCCGAGTTGCTAAGTTACCTAAAAGATCAAAAAGCATCCGGACGCAAGCTGTATCTGGTCAGCGCGGCGGATGAACGCATTGTCAGGCATGTGGCATCAACGCTGGGATTATTTGATGCTGCTTATGGCAGCAATGGCATACATAATCTAAAAGGCCGGAATAAAGCAAAGTTTATCCGCGAACACATTGCGCGCGGCTTTGTATATGCAGGCGACAGCTTTGCCGATTTACAGGTATGGAAAATGGCCAGCGGCGCGATTTTATGCGGCAGGGCAAATATGTTCAAATCATCCCTTCCTATTCCTATTGAAGCAAGTTTCACCTAATGATTGCACAGGCTGGCCAAGACATCTTATTTATCACGCTGCTATTGGCACTAACCACATCCATATGCGGATTCATAGCCAAAGAACACACGTTGCTTAGCCGCATAACACGCTATGGCAGCATCACCGTATGTGCCGCAATAAGCATTTCATTTGCTTTGCTTATCTTTGCCTTTGTGATTTCTGATTTTTCAGTCATCACGGTTTACCAAAACAGCCATACGCTAAAACCCCTTCTCTATAAAATCACCGGCGTATGGGGCAATCATGAAGGGTCGATGATTTTATGGGTGCTTGTTGCCAGTTTCTTTGGCGCAGTATTGTCGATAGTGCGCACGGGCCTTTCCAGCACCATGATCACGCGCATTTTGGCAACGCAGGCATTGATGGTTACAGGCTTTCTTGCCTTTATTGTATTTACATCCAACCCGTTTGTTCAATTATCACCCGCGCCCGCTGAAGGGCTTGGCTTAAATCCGTTATTACAAGATCCTGCCTTGGCCTTCCATCCACCCATGCTGTATCTGGGATATGTCGGCTTCTCTCTTGCATTTTCATTTGCGATTGCCGCGTTATTGACCGGGGAAGTCACACGTGAATGGGCAAAAGCATTACGCCCATTTGTGATGGTGGCATGGTGCGCCCTCACTATCGGAATCGCGATGGGTTCGTGGTGGGCTTATTACGAGTTGGGCTGGGGTGGTTGGTGGTTTTGGGATCCTGTTGAAAACGCATCTTTTATTCCATGGCTTTCTGGCACTGCGCTTCTCCACTCCCTTATCGTGGTTGAAAAGCGTGGCACGCTTAAAACGTGGACAGTGCTGCTTGGCCTCATCACTTTTACGTTTTCAATGATTGGCACATTCCTTGTACGCTCCGGTATTGTTACATCGGTTCATGCCTTTGCGCTTGATCCAGAACGCGGAATATTTGTGCTGTTGCTGATCGGGCTTAGTGCAGGGTTTGGATTGCTGTTGTTTGCATTGCGGGGGCATAGATTTACGAGCGAGCAGCATTTTGCACCCATCAGCCGTGAATCGTTTCTGGTTATAAATAATCTTTTTTTGGTTGCAGCAGCCGCTACCGTATTACTTGGTACGCTATACCCGCTGATTTACGAACTCATCAACGATGCGCAAATTTCGGTTGGCCCGCCCTATTTCGAAGCAAGCTTCACCCCTCTCATGATGCCACTGATATTCCTGATGGGCTTTGCACCATTCCTTGCATGGCGGCACGATGAACTGAAGCGCATCTTCCCGCGTTTGCAGGTTTGTTTTCTCACCAGCTGCGCAATTGTAGTGTTGGTCATGTTAAACCACCAGCAACAGGCCTTGCGTTTCTATTTGGGCATTGGTTTTGTCACATGGCTGCTATCATCCACGATTCTGGGATTCATTAAGAACCAGAAACAGGATCTATTGCAAAAGCTTCCAATTAGTCTTGCGCATGGCGGGCTTGCGATTGCGCTATGTGGCATGGTGGCCAGTAGTCATCTATCAACCGAAGCGATTGATTTGATGAAACCGGGCAGTGAATTAAAACTCAACCAAATGACCTTTTATTTTGACAAGGTGGAGCATTTAACGGGCCCCAATTATGTTTCAGAACGCGCCACGTTCCATGTAACGGATGACAAGGGTTTAATCACAACCCTTAACCCCGAACGGCGGTTTTATCCGGTTGGCAAAAAAATGCTCAGCGATGTGGCGATTTATACCAACGGCTTTTCGGATTTGTATCTGGTGCTGGGTGAACCACAAAAAAATCCCGATGGCAGCGTAAAAGGTTGGACCGTGCGCGCGACCGCACACCCGCTTATTCCGTGGATATGGGTTGGCTGTTTAATAATGGCGCTGGGCGGTTTAGCCGCGCTTATCCAGATGCAACGGCAAAGCCGTTATTCGGATGCATGAATCAGCGTCGAGCACTCACGCTCAAAACGGCGCATCAGACGCAGACTGATTTGGTAATCATCTTTGTCTTTTTCATTGGGCAATAAATCGCGGCCAATTTTATCGCCAAGCAGGTTAAGCTGATCGATAACTTTCTGGCCTTTTGGCGTGATGCGCACGCGGGCTGAACGTCTGTCATGCTCATCGGTCAGGCGATCAAGGTATCCGCCTTCCGCGAGATTTTTAATGTTATAGGATGCGTTTGATCCAAGATAATATCCGCGTTCAATCAAATCACGCACCGCCATATCTTGGTTGCCAATTGTGGCAAGCATCATAATTTGGACGGGGTTGATATCGCGGATGCCTACGCGGGTCATTTCAAGGCGAACAACGTCTAAAAAGCGGCGATGCAGGCGCTCCATCAACTGGGGCAGCTCGAGCATTAAGGTTGACATAGGAAGTGCGTTTGACATGTTTTGCCACATTCATTTGCTAGTAGGAACGAGCTTTCAGGATATTTGATTACTTATAAAATTGGGTTAAGCTTTGATAAACTTTTACCTTCATTATAGGCATTCCATGACCCACATAACCCGCCGTTTTTGCAGCGTTTTTTCGATTGCTTTAGTGGGGCTTTGCTTAAGTGCATGTGCCGATTCCGTTAGTGTGGAAGCGCCGACAAAACCGCAAGCATCAACATCAAATATAAAAAGCAAGGCATCTGGCCCGCAAATTGAACGGAAATTATATACACCAACTTCATCCAGAGAGCCTGAAAAGGAAATCGAAGATGAAGATGATGCAACCGCAACGCTGCTGCGAACCGCAGAGAAAATGATGGCGAGCAACGATCTGACCAGCGCAAGCATGTTGTATCAACGCGCGTTTAGCACAAACCCTGATTCGATTGCGGCATTGAAAGGCATGGCGCGCGTCGCAGAACTGCGTGAAAAACCACAAGAAGCATTACAGGCCTACCGCGAAATTATTCGCCTCGACAATGACAACGAAGCAGGACATATGGGGGTTGCCAAAAACCTGATGACACTTGGTTTACATGACAAGGCGATTGACCAACTTAATAAGTTTCGCGAGATAAAGGGCGACAGCCCTGAAGTTTTGAACATGTTAGGCATGGCCTATACACGTGCCGATGAAATCCCCGGCCACTATGAGAAGGCCATTGAAAGCTTTAAAACATCCATTGCCATCGACCCTGACCGTCTGAGCACCCAAAATAATATGGGGTTCACCTATATTCTGGCTGGACGCCTTAATGAAGCCATTGCGATTTTTGAAAAACTGGTCGATGACCCGCGTGTAACGGTTCAACACCGCCAAAATCTTGCCCTTGCTTACGGCATGGCAGGCCGTGAAAACGATGCACGTAAAATTGCAATGCAGGATTTGCCACGCGCTGCGGTTGAAAAAAATATCGCCAGCTATCGCAAGATGCGCCAAAAGGTTATGGGTATTACGCCTGATGAACCAAAGCTTGTATTGAAAAAAACGCCTGTTAAAAAGTCGCCGAAGCCGGAAGTGAAAAAAGAAGAGCCAAAGGCAGAAACTTCGCCGGCTGCTGCACCTGTAGCACCTGCTGCTGATGCCGTTGTACCATTAGCGCCGCCACAATAAGTTAGTTCGGAGCGTGACGCAGCGCAGGCGCTACTGACAAACGTGCCTGCCAGTCCAGCCCCTCTTGGGCAACTACGCCTGTTGGTAATATACGGGTTCCAGTAACAAGCGCATGCGCAGAAATAATGGGGCCGCCCTCACCTAACCGAATACCGTGTGAGCTTATTTGAGATAGACCAACAAGGCCTTGCTGGTGCTGTTTAATCAAATCCTCTTCCGGTAATTGATTGCTCAACACTTTGTCTTTTGAGGCTACAACGAAAATTTGCCCGCCTTCGCTATTACTGGCGAGATGGAGATAATTTAAACCACGCGTTTTCAAATCCGCTAATAATTCGCGTGACAGGGTTACAACCCCTCTTGGCGTGGAAGCGTATAATTTATTATGCAACGACTGATCTGTCAGCACATTGCTTCCTAGAACCGGATTAGTCATTTTAAGTATCCATTAATAAATTAGCTTTTCATTAAGTATGAGATAGACCCATTACTAATTTATTTATTAAGGTCAAATACGCGGATAATTGCAGGGCCAAGCAACACAATAAAAAGTGTTGGCAAGATGAATAAAATCATCGGCACGGTAAGGGTAGCTGGCAATTTTGCGGCTTTTTCTTCCGCTTTCATCATGCGCTCTTCACGCAGTTCGGCAGATAAGACGCGCAAGGCCTGCGCCAGCGGCGTTCCATAACGCTCGCTCTGCGTGAGGGTATTCACAAGCGCGCGCACTGATGCAAGTTGTACACGTTCGGCAAATCCTACCAGCGCTACTTTGCGGTCTGGCAGGAAGCCAAGTTCCACGGCGGTGATACCAATTTCTTCAGCAAGAACTGGGGTACTTTGCGTAATCTCTTTTGCCACGCGGTCAAGTGCGGCATCCAACCCCAGACCAGCTTCCGCACATATCACCAGCAAATCAAACGCATCGGGAAGTGATTTGCGCAGCACGTCTTCACGCTTTTGAATGGTATTCTTAAGCCACATATCCGGCAATATAAATGCAATCGTCGGCATCCCCAGCATCATCAGCAGTTTAATGAGTGGCTTTTTTTCAGCAATACCAAGGCCAGCGGTTAAAAACAGCGCTAGTAAAAACAAAATCAGCGGCATTCCCACTTTCATCATCGCAAAATAGCCAACCGCTTCCTTATTGCGCAAGCCCGCGCGCGCAAGATTTTTACGTAGTTCCACCGAATAAAGCCACGGCGTATTTTTTAATTTGGCAGCAAGCTGTTTGAAAAAATCTTTTTGCAGCACACCTTCACGGCGCGTAGTTTGTGATTTCAGTTCAGCACGCAAATCATCACGGCGTTGGATGACTGATTTAAGGCGCTTTTCGCTTACCTCTGTTCCCGATAGGGCTTGCCATACCAGTATTACGACCACGAACGCGCCCAGACCCGCGGCGTAAACGAGCATCTCGTTATCCATGAAACTCATCCAGTCGGCTGTGCCTGTATCAATCATATTAATCCCGTGTGCTATATCTCGAAATTAATCATCTGCGCCATAATCCAGATACCAAAACCAAGCATGCCAAAAGCGATGCCAAGAAGGATATTCCCGCGCGGGTCATTGAATAACAGCATAATGTATTCGGTTGCCACCAAACCAAGCACAGTTGAAACGATGAATGGTAATGCACCCAAAATCATCGCGCTTGCTTTTGCTTCAGACGACATCGCCTTGATTTTCAGTTTAATCTGCCGGCGTTTGCGCAGTACTTCGCTTACATTTGCAAGCGTTTCGGCAAGATTACCGCCTGTTTCTTTTTGAATGGCGAGCGCGATAATCAGATAACGGTATTCCGGAACATCCACGCGCTTTGCCACATCCCACATCGCATCTTCAAGGCTTCGGCCCATGCGCACGGCGTCCTTGATTGTACGGAATTCATATCCGATGGGGTCGGGCATTTCTTCGCCCACCACATTGATGGATTCGCTGATCGGAAGACCGGATCGGATACCGCGCACCATCGCATCAATCGATTCAGGAAAATATTTGATAAATTCCTTACAGCGCTTTTTGCCTTTCATGCCAATAAAAACATGGGGGCACCAGATACCAAGCATAAGCGACAAGAATGTGGATGGCAGAAGCTTTTGACCAAGAATGACATGGAACAGCATGAAGAAAATGCCAATCATCAAACCAGTTAGCAGCAAATATTCGCTGATGGTCATGCGCATGCCTGTACGCGCAAGGCGATTACGCAATTTTTCAGGATTAGGCAGCGCAGTTTTAATGAAATTATCAAGGAACGGAATACCGCTGTCTTTAATGCTGCGTTTTAATTCAACTTTTGGCCCGGTCGCTTGCTTTTTTTCCGGCTTTTCTTCAATTCCCGAAACACGCTTAAGACGCTTTTCCAATGCTTTGCTGTCACCGCCCGGCATGAGCGCAAGCACCAACACGATGATGGTGATTAATCCGCCGCCCAGCATCATCAGCATATCGGGGTTCATAGAATCTCCAACAATTGCTTGTCCAAATTGAAGTAAGCGGCTTTTGGCAGGAAGTGCGGACGAAGCCCGTGATTGATAAATTCTACATTCAATTTGCCATCTGGCGTTTCACCTTTGGTTTCACAGGTAAATAAGTCCTGCATGGTGACAACATCACCTTCCATGCCCAACACTTCACTAATATATGTTACGCGGCGCGAGCCATCGCGCATACGGCTGACCTGCACAATCATGTCCAGCGCGGAAGCAATCTGCATGCGAATGGCACGCGGCGCCAAATTCACGCCTGCCAAACCCACCATATTTTCAAGTCGCATCAATGCTTCGCGCGGGCGGTTGGCGTGAACGGTAGAAAATGAACCGTCATGGCCGGTATTCATCGCCTGTAACATATCAATTGCTTCGCCGCCGCGGGTTTCACCGACGATGATACGGTCAGGGCGCATACGTAGCGAGTTTTTAAGCAAATCGCGCATGCTTATTTCGCCATGTCCTTCGAGGTTGGCAGGACGCGTTTCAAGGCGCACCACGTGCGGCTGTTGCAATTGCAATTCTGCCGCGTCTTCAATGGTTACAATACGCTCCGAATTATCGATCATTTTTGAAATGGCGTTAAGCAAGGTCGTTTTACCCGACCCCGTACCGCCAGAGATAAGGATATTGAGACGGCAGCGGCCTGCAATTTCCAGAACCTTTTTCATCTGCGGGCTGATGGAGCCGAACTTTTCCATTACATCGAGCGTAATTTTTTTCTTGGAAAATTTACGGATGGTGATAGCAGGGCCATCGATGGCCAGTGGCGGAATAATGATATTTACACGGCTACCATCCGCCAAACGCGCATCGCATAAAGGGCTAGATTCATCCACACGGCGGCCAATCGCATTCACAATGCGCTGCGCTACCGAAAGCACATGTGCATTATCGCGGAAATGTACGTCCGTCAACGTCAGGCGGCCTTTTTGTTCGATCCAGACTTGTTTTGCTCCGTTGACCATAACTTCGCTGATGGTTTCATCTGCCAGCAATGGCTCCAGCGGGCCAAGCCCCAGCATGTCGTCCAGAAGGCTGGAAACCAATTCCTGACGCTCGCTGCCCGATAGCGGGGTTTTCTGTTCGGTCAGCAATTCACTGACCACACCTGTTAAATCACGGTTCAAATCATCGCGCGTCATCTTTGCTGCGGCGGATGCGTCAATTCTATCCATCAGTAAGGGCTGGATACTGTCTTTAATCACCTGCACGGTTGCGCGCAGCGATGTATTGCGCGGTGTTTCCAGCGCCGTTGGCTTTTCATATGCCATGGTTTCGGTCGGCACATTGGCAGGAATGGATGTAACCATCGGCGCAGGCACAGGCGTAGATGCAACTTCATGCGGCGTAATGCTGGCGCCCTGTTTTGATAGTATGGTATTGATGAGCGCTGTAACCAAATCGCGCTGCAATAGCAGTTCAACGGTTTCACCGTCACGCGCCAGCCATTCACCAACGAATGAACGAACTGCAAGCGCCAAATCACCGCGTTTCATTTTTTGCGCATCGGCATGGCTGATACGTGCAACCAGTTCGGGCATATACTTATCCCGTAAACTTGGCATGGTATGCGGTGTATGTGCCATATCCGTCTAGCCTGTCATTTTGCTGCGGGTTTGGATGGCTTGCTGCCAAGCAACCCCTGAAGCAATGATTTCCCTTTGATGTCCTGCTTTTTGGTTTCTTTTTGTCCCGATAAATTACGCGCCAGCATTACCAATGCCTTGGTAATCGGCGCTTCGGCTGCAACCGATACAAACGGTTTTCCCAAATTCGCCGCTTGTTTTGCAGTTTTGATGTCTTCGGGAAGTATTACATCAATCTTTGCTTCCAGATTTTTTTCAAAGGTCGGTTGATCGATGGTTGAGTAAGGGCTGTCCCCTACATGATTGACAATTAAAATCGGCATCAAATCAGGGCGAAGATTTTTTAAATAGGCGCGGATACGGCGGGCATCACGCAGCGAAGCGAGCGTTAAATCGGCAACGATTAAAACCGCATGCGCTTCATTCAGCAATGTTTTTTGGCTGGAGATGTGATGGCGCGGCATATCCACCAGCACCATATCAAAATCAGTGCGAATAGGTTTTAATAGGCCAAGCGTTGCATCACCATCAAAATGGAATGCAGTATCAAGGGTATCTTCCGCGCATAGAATTGAAAATTTATCATTGTACTGAACCATGGAACTGGCAATCAGCAACCCGTCCAGACGTTCGGGGTTTTCAAGTGCGGAGCGCATCCCGCGTCCGGGTTCACGGTCAAGCGCCAAGGCGGTGCTACCAAACTGCATATCCAAATCAACCAGACCAATCTGCTGATTTAATTGCTGTGATAAAATCCACGAGAGATTAACGGCAACAGTTGTTACGCCAACACCGCCGCGCGTTCCAATAACAGCAATAATTTTGCTGATATGATGCTCTTTTTCAGCTGGATCAGCGTTGCGTTTTGGCTTTGCGGTATTGATAATGGCTTGCAGCAAAACTTCTTCGCTAAGCGGTTTAACCAGATAATCGGCGGCACCCAACTGGATAAATTGGCGATACAGCGTGATATCGTTGTGTTTTGCCAAAAAGATAATCTGTGAATCCGGACCGCACAGATTAATCGCACGGTTTGCTGCTTGCAGCACGTCAGGCTCTGCATCCAGATCAAGGAGGAGGATTTTTGGCGGCGCGTAGTTTTCAAGCATATCAGCAAGCATGTCGAGACCGCCCTGCTGTATAACAGCTGACGGCCATCCACGTGCTTCTGCAACGCTGCGTGCGATGCGATAAGAGGCTTCGTCGCTTACGAAACCCATAAATTCTTCATGCATGATAAAAAACAAACCACATATTTTGTACCGAGCAGATTCACGCAACTAAACTTTTGTAGTAGGAGGTCTAGTTGCGACCTGCTCGGAAAGGGAAAACGAGTCCTATCCCTTTAAAACACCACAGTTTTGCTAATAAAGACTTAGCCCTGCGCTATCGTTCCGCGTGTGTTATTACAATCGCTAGCTAAGCTGCCATAATCGGCGAAAACTGCCGCCGATTACTTACCGGTTGCGCCAATTTCTTTAGGATTGATTAATTCTTTCTTCTTGTCGGAGCGGTAACGCTCAATACCAAGAACGCCAGATGCGGCATCTGCTTCACCCAAAGGTTGTCCATGAAGCAGGTCTTTGGGCTCGGCAATCATTTTGCCAAGATTATACATATCCGCGCAGCCAAAATTATCGGCGAACTGGTTATCCAAACCATCGAGCGGATCTTTGTTCCACGCAGGGCATGGCTTAGGAACAGCGACGAGCTTGCCGCCCTTTTCGGGGTTGGCAATCACGGAAATGGCATGGTTAGGCCGCGCCTGGGTTGCTTCAAAGCAGCCACTGAGCAATCCGCAGAACACCACCAGTGAAAGGCGTAAGAGATGTGATTTCATCATCATGCCTACTCCGCGCTATAGCCAACTGGGCCTTGCAAAATTTCGCCCATGTTTCTTGGTTCGTTAGGAACACTGTTGGAATGCACCTTGCCAAGCAAGATACGGTCAACATCGTTTGCTGGCGCATAGCCATCGGTTGGCGCTGCCAATTGTTCAGATGATGGTTTCACCAGATATGGCGTTACAATAATTACCAGTTCGGTTTCGCTGTTACGAAAGCGCGTGGATGTAAACAATGCGCCAAGCACAGGAATATCGCCTAGGAACGGATATTTGGAAACGTCATTGTTCTGATAGCTGCGGATAAGGCCACCGATGGCAAAGCTTTGGCCGCTGCCCAGTTCAACCGTTGTTTCCGCGCGGCGTGTCAGCAACGCAGGAATTGCAATATTGTTGAGCGAGATGGAGCCGGATGTTGTGAGTTCACTCACCTCCGGGCGAACCTGAATGGAAATGCGGTCTTTACCAAGCACAGTCGGCGTAAAGGCCAGTGACACACCATACGGTTTGAATTCGATGGTAATCGCACCATTTTGCTGTGGCACAGGAACAGGGAATTCGCCGCCCGCAAGGAAGGTCGCCGTTTCACCCGATTTTGCAGTGAGGTTGGGTTCAGCCAGAAGCGTTACAAGACCGTCTTGGGCCAGCGCATCAATCAACCCGTTAATTGAATAACCATTGCCATTATAGCCAGCATACACACCGTTATTCACATTCGAACGGGAATAGCGGTCAGCCGCATTGCTTACATTGCTGTTGCGTAAAATGGTGTCCGAAAGGAAACTTGCGCCGCTTTTCAGCCCCAGCGTTATTCCCCCAGCAAGGCTAATGGCATCCCAGTTGATGCCAAAGGTCTTGCTGATGTTCTTACTGACTTCTGCTACGCGTACACGTAATTGAATTTGTTCATCATTTTTTAAACGAAGGTGATTGATGACTTCTTCCTTATCGTTGCCAAGGAAGCGTTTTGCAATACGTTGCGCATCCGCCGCTTCGCGTGACGATGCTGCTTCACCATTTAAAACAATGCCACCTGGAACAGGCAGTGCCTTGATTTTTGGCATGCTGCCAAGCACGTTTTGCAGCTTACCCAAATCCTGATCTACAACAATTTTGCGTTTCAGCAAAATGGTGCCGTCCTTCTTGCTGGCGGTAACGGTGGTTTCGCCCTGCTTGCGGCCATAAATGGTGATGACATTTGGCGCGACCACCTGCACATCGGCAATGTCAGGGCTGGCAATAAACACGGTATCGGCAGGTTCCTGTAACTTGATGTTTTCGCTGCGGTCAACGCTTAGAATAAGCGGCTCTTCCTCAGCACCGGCTATGGCGGGGGCAATGATAACAACAAACAGCAGTAAAAGTGACACAAGCGCAGATTTCATGGGTCGGTAATGTAAAGCCAGTTCGTCTAGAATTCATTACTTATATTTTGGCAGCATTGTTCTCTTTTCGAAACAAGCCTTGATTATCCTTGAGATAAAAATGATACGCTGCACGACTATACGTTTGCCGCACAAAATCGCGCCGCGCCTAAAACAAACTCAAACGAAGGTGTAAAAACTAGTTCTTCTTGGAATCGTCGAAGTTTTCTTCGGTTCTGGCTTTGCTGCCACGAAGCACTTGCACGATTTGACCCGACACCTGCGAATGGTCATCCGGGCGCGGGATAATCTGGCTTACTTCGCTATCCAGCGTGAGTGCATCTTTTTCAAATGCAACAGGCTCAGCTAAAGGTTTTCCATCTGGCGATGTTTCTTGTGCAAT
The DNA here is from genome assembly GCA_033762625.1 of Alphaproteobacteria bacterium. NCBI lineage: Bacteria > Pseudomonadati > Pseudomonadota > Alphaproteobacteria > Alphaproteobacteria bacterium. Next base: position 228,061 of record JANRLI010000005.1, on the reverse strand, counting down.
GCTGCGCAAGGAAAGTGAAATTGTGCCCAGCTGTAATGCAAGGGTTAGCACCTCGGCTTGTTTTGGCGTTACTTCCAACGTTGCAACCTTGGCAACTTTGGCTTTGGCTTCGCCTTGGTCATTGGCGTCCTGGTCAAGCGCCAACACGCGTACATCTTTTACAACGGTTACGCTGGCACGACGTTGTGGAATCTTATCATCATCTTGCGAACGGATGGAGTGTGTCAAAATCAAATCAATCCGATCGCCAGGGAACACAAAGCCTGCGATACCTGTAACATTGGTAATAGGCACTGCTATAGCGCGTTTACCGCCATCCAGCACAGCAGCAAGGAACCCACGTTCTTGCGGCTTCACCAACTGGCCTTTCAAAATGGGCTCGCCCGCGCGAATGCCTTGGCGCACTACAGCGCCAATATAGCTGTCTAACTTTTCGCTGGGAGCATTTTTAATGAACGCCTGCGTTGTATGTTCTGGTGCCCATGCCTGCCAGCGCACATGTTGCGGCTGAACAAATTGGCCCGCTGGTACATCAGCAGCCGCAACCAAAATCTGATTTGTGTTATTGACAGCAACGGTTTTGTTGCTCATGGCGCTGCGCATCATCATCATGGTGCCAAGGCCCATAATAATAGCAAGCGCGAGAAATAGTGTACGACGATTGGTCATAGCATCCTCTTTTTAAAAAACGGATGGCCCGACAGCTAGACAGCCCCGTCTAAACTGCTTGAGACATTAAAAACAATGCGGTCACTCCGCCGCATGCTATTGCTACGCCATAAGGAACCGGGGTTTTATGCCAGGGTATTACTTCGTTCGTTTCAGTCTTTGCCTCTACTTTAAGTACGCGCGAGCGATATAAAGCAGCTACAGCAAACGCCAGCGCCAGAAGGCCACCAGCAAATGATGTAAACAGCAACAATGTTGCAATCATTTTTGGCCCAGCCCACAACGATACGGCAGCCAGCATCTTTACGTCGCCGCCACCCAAAAAATTCATCGCGAACATAGCAAAACCGATCACAAACACCGTACCCGCAATCAGCACATGATGCATCCACATCACTTCATGTGGCGCAGTCAGTACATATAGCGGAAACAATCCTGCAAGAAACAGACACAGCCGATTGGAAATAATCAATTTCTTGATATCACTGAGCGCGGCCACCAACATGGTAATCGCGGCAATGATGAGAACACCATCGTGAAGGAAACTTTTATCGATGATGAGTGGATCAGACATAACCAGACAAACCTTTCAAAAAACAAGCCGGCTTCCCGTACAGGATTTCGCTCCTTGTATCCTGCGGGCACCCTTGACGGGTGCCCACTTGGATACACGGGGAAGAGCTTTCTCGCCTTTTTACAGCGATGAGCGGCTTGCGAGATTGGTTTGCACGTCTTGGAAGGTTGCTTTGATTTCAGGTCCAAGGGTTACGAGAACGCTTACCATCACAACTGAAATGAGGGCTGCAATCAGACCGTATTCGATAGCGGTTGCGCCAGATTCATTTTTAATAAAGCGTGCGATTAAATTTTTCATAATATACTTCCTCCGTAAAACGTACCGGGTTATTCCGGCGATGGGCTAAATTTAGCGCCACTTCGTTTAAGCATCGGTAAATTAAACTGGTTATTGCAAAAGCAGTTTTCGATAAAAACTAGCGGTAGATTAATTAGATTTTTTGATAAAACTTGATGTAATCTTGGCGCACTTTGCATCGAAGACGAGCTAGCGCACTGTAATTCCAGCATTTGCAAAAGCTGGATTGATAGAATTGCACTAGACCGGTTAGTTCCAAACGAAACCTAAAATGCGCGATACCGCATAATATCCTTAACGATTCATTTTGAATAAAAAATTGGGTGCAACTTCTTTGTAGTTTTCGGATTTTTTCCGTCCAAAAGCCCGATATAATCCGGCAATCCATGTGGAAATAAAATGCTTGCGCCTGACTTATGCGCTAAGTCCCAGCAGAACACGCATAAGGAATAGGCAAGACTGCACAAAACCGCCTGTTTTCGCCCTCATTTGGCCTTTATATTTTGTTAAGAAACTGTTCTTATAGATATGGTTAGACCCTTTTCGGAGATCCCTATGCGCTTCACACATCTGTTCCTAGCCCTTGCGTTGATTATTGGTCTTTCAAATGTTGCAAAGGCTGATGGTGACTTTACAAAATCCGCTATTCAAATGGGTACATCGTATTGCACCGAAGCAAGTTTTGATTGCGACCAATTAAAGTCAAGCCAGTCTGAAATCGTAGCTGCAGCAAATGCATGTGTTGCCCAGCGCTTCAACATCAGTGAAAATGTAATGTCCAATTTCCGCATGAGCGGCGAATACGAAAACTGCGTATTGTCGGATCGTGCAGTTAAAAACCAAAGCGGCTTTAATGTATGGGCCGTATGCTGCGTTAAAAAAGCTGGCGATGAAGGCAAATGCGAAATGAACTGCACTCGCTACGTTGATCAGAAGCAGAACTAAGATTTAAGTTTTCTCGGCAAGAATCAAAAACACCGGCATCTTGAACATGCCGGTGTTTTTTTATGTCTAAATACCCCTGTATTATAAGGATTACTTGGCTTTCTGCTTCTCCAGCTCTTCTACCTTGGCGCGCAGGGCATCGTTTTCCATCTTGAGCTGGCGGATGGCTTCAACGATTGGCGCAATCATCTTGGGATAATCAACGCCCAATCGCTTATCCGAAATCTTGGTTACAAGCTCTGGGAATACTTTTTGTACATCCTGCGCAATCAACCCGATATCGGAACCATGGGTTCCCTTCCAATCATAGTTCATACCGCGAAGCTGCAATACACGGCTTAGCGCATTTTCAATCGGCCGGATATTTTCTTTGGTGTTCACGTCCGATGTATAAATAAATTTACCTGCTTCAAACGTATCGGCTGTACCACGGCCAACAATCGAAAGGGTTGCGGCCGTTCCTGACGTGGTGCTGACGTTGAAGGTAGCGCCACTGACGACGTCGATACTGGTGTTCGATGTCATTGCAAGATTGTTGGCAAACACAGCTAAGTTGGGCTGTCCCGAAGCAGGGCTTTGATTGATTTGGGTTAGATTGCGTATTCCTGCGCCGCCCATATACAAAATACCTGTTGCCCCGCTTGTTGCCCCGTTGGTGCTACCCATTGATATATTACCGCTGCCGCCCATAACAATGTTGCCATTGCCCATCAAGATATTGCTGGTTTGCATCGATAGTGAAAGGCCAGCGTTGAACAGCATGTTTTCTTGCATGGTGCGCTGTTCTGCACTGGTCGATGCCTTGCGGTATAACCACGGCGCGGTACCGGTATTGGTATCAACGGTATAGGCCTGTGCAACAATACGGCCACGGCCCGCAAGAATGTTAAAATCTGACAATGGCATGGCAAAGGAGTTAAATGCACCGCACGCCGTGCTGGTTGCGGCGCCTGCGGCTGCGCAGCCATCGGTTGCGTTGCCATACACAAAGCCACCTTCACTGCCAATCAGCGATGAAATTTGCGCCCCTACTTTATCGGGGATAAGTACAGCTGGTGCAGCTGTTCGTGTACCAGAATAAACAACAAAGCGCCATTGCATGCGCGATGCAGAAATGGTGTTTACGCCTGTTGTAATCGCATTGCCATACGCATCGGTTGTATTGAAATTGCTTGGCAAAAGGTTAGCGGTTTTTAAATCCGCAATCGTTGGCGGTACGGCAACAAAGCTACCATCGGCTTCCGCAGCATATACACCGCTTGCAACATATTTGCGCATGGCTTCAATAACCTGACGGTATTGCTGCGCGGCGGATTGTGCCTGTAGCGCAGTACTACCGCTGGTAAGCAATCCCCAAAGCCCTGAAAAAATCAAACCGGTAATACCCAGAACAATAACCAGCTCAATCAGGGTAAAACCGCGATTGGCATTTCGCATTCCGCTGTGTGGTTGAATGAATGATTTCATGGCAACACCCTTTTCTGGTTTATCTAAAACACTCTAGTTACAGGTTGCATCGCTTACAAGTACAACAGAATTTGTTACAACTGCGGCCGGTAATCCACCAATCGTAATAGTGGATGGCACATTACCATCATAGGTCGAGAATGTAGCCGTTTGGGCCGCCGTGCTGCGGCCAAACGAGAAATTCTGTTTTATCGTCACCCGGGTTAACTGACGCGCTACATCATAGGAAGAAAAGCCCAGGGGTTTTTCTGTTGGCGTGACATAGGTCACAATCATACGGCGCGTAGCCCCGGCATACGTTCCGGTGAAAAATGTAGTGTTCCATTGGTAGCTTCCGGTGAGTTGGCTGGCGCGGCTAACTTCGCTAATTGTAACCGTCCCGCCGTCGGGTTCGGCAAGGCCTGCTGCGGTACAGGCATAGGCAAATGCCATGGAATGCCATGCAAGCAGTTGTTGGCCTAACCCCATTTGCACACTTAGTAAATACGAGGTCAACGTCGTGACAATCTGGAAAAACAGACCGACGACGGAAATCGTAATTACTGAAAAGGTAAACATAAACATGCAGCTTGATTATGTTTTATTTGCCTTAACATTGAAATAAAAAAAGCGAATAAGACATGAAAATAGAGCGCTGCCAACCAGCAAGCGCGGTTATTCGTTTACCTTGAATCTGGGAAAAACCTAGTTGATGCTGAACCAGAAGCTAGGCGAGTTACCCGTTGCTGTGGCGCACAACGTCGTCGCCTGCGCTGAAGTCACCGGGAAGGTTGATTCAGTGGTTGGAATGGTTGCGCTACCACCCACCGCAATCAGACCCGAACCTTGAGAAGCATTGGTATTGCGAATGATAAGGTTAATACAGCTTTGCCTGTTAAGGCCAGTGATGATGATGCCAAAGACGTTGATGCTGTTAATCGCACCCGTATCAATCGTAACCGGCGTTGCCCAAGAGCTTATGGCTGCCGTAGTGCCTGAACGCATATCGGGAGGAATAAGGCCCTGCTGAATGGCGTTTGTTATACTGGTATCAATTGCAGTAGCACCGCCGTTGGAATAAAAGTTGCGAACATTCTGCGCGAATGCCAGCATATTTTTTGACGCACTTTGCTGGCGCATATTCTCGTAAGCCGATGCAGCCGCTGCCCAAATACCGCCGACGATAAGACCAACGATGCCGAGAACAATCGCAGCTTCGATTAAATTAAAACCTGCTTCTCTGGAAACAGATGAGTGGCCTTGCTGTTCAATCATCATAGACCGCCCATTCACTTTCGTATGAAAGAAAAAACGCTTAGTTACAATAACTAAAACGCTTAGTTAATACTGAACCAGAAGCTTGGCGCGTTGCCCGTTGCAGTGGCGCATAGTGTGGTTGCGGCTGCCGACGTCAGTGGGAATGTGGATTCCGTCGTTGGAATGGTAGCAGTACCACCCACTGCAATCAGACCCGAACCGTTTGAAGCGTTGGTATTACGCAAAATAAGATTGATGCAAGTTTGGCGACTAAGACCAGAGAACAACACACCAAATACGTTGATGCCGTTGATGGCGCCTGTATTGATGGTCACTGGCGTTGCCCAAGGGCTAACGGCAGCGGTTGTGCCTGAACGCATATCGGAAGGAACAAGGCCTTGGGTAATTGCGTTGGTCACACTGGTATCAATTGCGGTTGCACCGCTATTTGAATAAAAGCCGCGCACATTCTGCGCAAATGAAAGCAAATTCTTCGATGCGGTTTGCTGGCGCATATTTTCATAGGCAGATGCCGCAGCAGCCCAAATACCACCAACAATAAGACCAACAATCCCAAGAACAATCGCAGCTTCGATTAAGTTAAAACCGGCTTGCTTAGAAATACGTGTTTCTTGTGTTGTGACAGTCGTTTGCATTAATTCCTCCGCAGGGGATACGTGATAGGCAGGTGGGGGGGTTTTGATAGCCATAAGCGAGCCTACCCAACGCTTATTAATTTAGTGTTACCAATTTAAGGCTTAATTGTCTCTATTAAAAACTAAGTAGGGTTAATGCTTTGGTAAGCATTTTTTAGTGGGGCGGCCTCATGAAAAACGGCTTTTTAAAAGGCTGTACTGCCTGAATTTTGCATATCGCTGAGGATGGTGGTGATTCGCAAAATGGACATCATCGCCCAAGCGATAACCCCGCCCACACAAACCAAGCCGCCGGTGCGGACGAGTCCTGCCTGAATGGTAAGTACTTCAATCTGTTCTTCAATCCATTCCTTGGTCACAACGTCAATAACTGCACCCACGTCGGATCGTTCAGACAGAATTTCCAAATCCAGCGCCACTTGTGGGTCGGGGAAATCAAAACCGCCTGCACGCAAGGCTTCACCCATGTTTCGGCCACGTAAAATTTCCTCACGTGCGGAGTGCAAGCGTTCACGCAGCCACGGTGTTGCTTCTTCTTCCAGAATTTCTACAGCGCGCTTTAATGGTACTTGCGCTTTAAGGAGCGCAGAAAGACCCAAAAGGAAGGAACTGCCCTGCCACACGCGGTACCATGCCCATGGCGGATATTTATCAAACTTGACGCGCAACTTGCCTTTCCAATACGGCATGCTGCCTGCGATAAAGAATATCGTGCCGACAATTATAATTACCATGATGATACCGTTCTGCATCACAAAGTCGGACACATCGGCAATCCCACTCATCGCATCGAGCACTTTTTTGGGCGCAGCTTTGCGCATGTTTTCAATCAAGTTCACGCCAAACAGCCAGAACACACCGGCCAGCAAGACCATCATGAACAATGGGTATGAAACGGCTTGGATAATCGCACTGCGCATACGCTGCGCGCTATCGCCCACATGCATAATCGCGAGCATGGCGTTGGATACCTGCCCAGATTCTTCACCCGCGCGGATCATGTAAAGTTCAGCCGAAGGGATCCAGTCATTCATCGCTTCGGAAAGCGTTTCCCCTGCCCTATCGCGCTTTAGCCATTCCTGTAATGCCATTGCCGATGGGCGTTCCGGATGGCGACCCATGTCGGACGAGTTATACCAAAGACGTTCAAGTGCGCGGGATAGCGCTTCGTTCATCGCAAGCATACCTTGCAGCTTACGATAAATGCGGAAACGCAATTTACGATTATTGCGCAGCATCCACATATTAAATTTACGTCTTAGGTCATCCATTTATCTTTTTTTCCTAGCCGTTCTTCTACCATTCGTATTTCACGATCCGTTGCGCAAGGCCCGACTTCCTGCTCCGAGTCATACGGTGATACAACGCCATCACGGATTTTTTCAAGGCCATGCCATAACATCGAAATACCATTCAGGCCAAATGGCGATAACCAGTATTTGGCTGCTTCTTCAAGTTTGTTTTCTGATAACAACGCCATCAAACGCGCATCCGTCGCTATAACCTCTGCCACAATACTACGGCCCTGACGACCTTGGAAGCAATGACGGCAACCTTGCGGGTTTACAAAGTAAACGCCGCGCATATCGGGTTCTTCAATATAGTCAAACGGATCGGCATCTTCGCGTACAAGGTGACGCGACGCCTTCATGATGGCTAGGCCTGCACGCACCCGGCGCAATATGGTTTCATGCGCCGTATCATTCATCATGGCGTTGGCCGGAATACGGCAATGCGGACAAAGGCCACGAAGCAAGCGTTGACAGATAAGCCCTACCAGCAAGTGATGGTCATATACCAGATACGGCTCTGCCCCCAAATCGCGCAGACGTTGGGGAATAGCAATAGCGGCGTAAACGTGGATGGTCGTGTAAACCTGACGACCTGTCAGTGCCAGACGGAAAATGAATTTGGCGGTTTGCAAGTCACGCGTTTCGCCAAGCATCACGATGTTGGGATCAAGACGCAAAATGCAGCGCATGATTTCCATGAAACTTTTATCACGCTGTTCGTCTTTTACGGTCGCCGACACACCAATTTGTGATGCACCGATAACGCCGCCTTCGGGAGGATCTTCAATCATGTAGCATTTCTGCTCCATGTTGGTTTCAGCCATATGGCGGTTGAGCACAACACGCAAAGTTGTTGTTTTACCCTGGTTCACCGGACCAGAGAAAATACGCATGCCGCCAGGAACCCGCCGCAAAAAGCGGACCATTTCCGTTTGTTCCTGATTAAATCCAAGACTATCAACATCCGATTGAATAAAGTTTTCACCGAAAATACGCGATGAGTCATATTGCAAACGCATATTCAAATAGCGGCCACCATCCGCCAATGGCACCCACTGGCAACGAACTGCAAGCACGCCATCCGGCAGCGCGATGGTATCAGGCCCTGAACCGTTCGTTAGCATCGCCGCTTGTGGCTCTAGCCAGTTGGCAGTCGCGCCCGATTGGCCCGATGAGTGCGAATAAACGGCAGAAAGGAATTGTTCGCCTTCTTTTTGAGTCCATGTTTCCCACAGACGCAGCGTACCATCAATACGGAATTCAACCTTGGTACGCCCACCGCTGGCTTCGATATGAATATCGTTTGCACCGCTTTCCGCGCCAGATGCAAGTGTGCGTACAATCTGACGGCGAACCGAGTTTTCATCAAGCCGCAGCGTTGAAACCTGCCGCTCAAAATAATTATACGCAGCCTTAATAACGTCAGGTGTTACAAGTCGCGCAGGCCCCACATGAAAACCCATACGCCGCGCGGTTGCCGCAACCGATGTTACAAGCGGTGAGTTTCTGTGGCTTGCGCTAACAAGCCACAGGCCGGTATCAAACAGCGCGCAAAGATTTCTGGATTCTTGCGGAATTTTAATATTGCTGCCAACTGCGGTAAGTAAGTTGCCCTCGAATACAATTGGCGCGTCTTCTTCGCTATGCGTTGTTTCACCTTCTTCAGGTGGCGGCGCTTTTTTATCCCCGCCCTGCGGTTGAATAGCGGCCGCCATGGGTCCGCGCGGCCTTCGTTCTTCACTCGGCTTTTTTACCGTTGCTTGCTGCCCCATGGGCGGTCTTTCTTCCGCATTATTTGATGAAGCAGCTTTTGGCAGTGCGGAAGCACGTTCCCCAGATTGTGTAGGTCGCTCACGTTGTGGAGGATTAGGGGCGGAACCGTTTGGTTCGGGCGGTTTACGCGTACGCGCTACCTGCTCAGGCAACGGTTGTTGCCCACCAGCATGTGAGGCATCTGCTGGGCCGTCTTTTGGACTAGTACCCCCAACAAGATCCTTGAACCGCGAAAATACTGAATCAGACATTTATTGTAATGAAGCACCGGTAGATTCCCTAACGATATAAGAATCCGTCGGAATGGTTAAATTTTTACTTTTTTTGTCCTTAATTAAGGACACACTGGTCAAAGTAATTGATTTTACCAAGCTTCCGTCAGGTAATTTATCGCCCGCATGCACGGTCTGGGTCGAATTATCCTCTAAATTAATAACGGCGAAGTAACGACCATCAGTTCCGGAAATACGTCTAATCGACAGTTTTTCCGAAGGGCCGCTGCTGCTCTTGGAAGAAGTAGATGATGACGATGACGAAGATGATGACGATGCTTTTGGTGTAAAGCTTGGAGTAACCGCAGGTGTATCTGCTACAGGAATTTTTGGCAAATTCAGCGCAGCCGCAGGAATAGCTGAACCAAGCAAGCCAGCCGCAGCGGCCGTCGCGGAAGCAACGGATGGTTTGTTGCGTTCATCACGAACTTTCTTTAATTCGGTTTGACGTTTTTCAATTTCCAATAAGAGGTCAAGGCGGTTGATCGCATCTTGAGCACGAACCATGTCATCGAGATTGATTTGATCAACTTTTTGCAAACGCGCCATCGCATCCGTTACAGCCGAGGGTGTTTGCGGCGACATATTCAAACCACCGCCCGCCGCTGCTGCCGCAGCGCCGGTAATCGGAAGTGTGGTACTGGATGATGGCACTGGAACAATTGCCGATGATGTAGGCGTCGTGCCAGTGGTTGTCGTTGTGGTGGTGCTGGTGGTCGTTGCGCCTGTGGTTGGCGTGAATACAGGGGCAGTTGCTGATGTTGTGGTCGATGCACTTGGTAATGCGCTACTTGCTGGTGCAGGTGTTGGCGCAGCAGCTGGCGGTGTGGTTGAAGAAGCAGGCGCAGGCAACGTATCAGCGAGCGCATCTTGCGCGACCGCTTGTCCGGCGAATGATAAGCCGAGTAGCAAAGCGCTAAGGGCTACAGTGATCAGGGCGTAGTTTCTCATGTCACCCACCTCTCTTTTCATAAATAGTTATTTCTAACGTCCACGTAGTTCCACCGTCCCACGTAATCTTATCTACCATCAAACCACTCACGTCTTGAAAGTAACGCCACATTTCCCATGGCGGTACCTTGCCCGTATATTTCACACCGCGCTTGCGCCATGGTGGTGGCGGTGGCGGCGGAGGATCTTTCATGTCTGGCGGCGGCTGAACAATCGGGGGATCATCCAGAAGACGAATAACACTTACCGGCCATCGATCGTGAACCATCAAGGCTGAAAGATCAGTTTCACGCATTAACGGCTCGGCTCCACGCGGGGTCAGCGCAGGACCGGTGCTATTTTGCGTGGCCATACTTAAATCTTCTTTAACAGATGAATCGGTCGGGACAAGACCACTAAAATTCTTATCGCGCTGCCAGGTGATATTCAGCTTATTATCCGTGCAAATGGTGGTGCTGCGTTTCCAGCCCAATTGGGAAGCCTGAACCTTTGACAACATGGCACGGCAGGCCTCCACAACTTCGGTACCCCGCGCGGCCTTTTCCCATCTGCGTTCATAACATTGGTCGGCGGGGGGCCATTCCCACTTATTTACCATTTTGCTGATAGGGCCATTTTTAAGCGCTTCTTGCTGGGCTTTAAGCTGGGCTGCGGTTTGCTCAGCCTCAATCCGTTCCTGTTCGGCCTGCCATTGTAAGGCAAGAAAGATAACAAGCAGCACAACGGCACCTGCGGCAGCCCCGTATATAATAAGGCGCATGGGCAAGCGTACAGGCTGTAAACGGCATTCGGCCTTATCTTGAAGCAATAAAGGCAGCGGTGTTGGGTCAGAACCCGGAACCGCCCATCCGTCAGGGGCATAAATGCGCTGAACGCCGCCAAGACTTACTTCTTGCAGCAAACGGTCACGGGCCGCTTCGTCATTATCAAAGATAATATCGCCGTCCGGCGCAATCAGATCGTCACGAACAACTACAAGCCATGTTCCTTCGCGCAAGCGAAACGCACCTGCCCATGAACCGGGCTGTGCATTGGCAAGTGATGCCGCCAATGTAGGCATGCCGGATTTATGGCCCTGCGTACTTTGCGCCAGACCATATTGCGGAATAGCTACAGACTTGCTTGCAGCGCGTACGCAATAAAAGTCGGATTGCTGCCCTGGCTGTGCCGCTGCTTCGCGGGCTGCCTGCGCAACCCGGCCACTAGGCGATGGCTGCCATAACAGGCCTACAGCATATGTTTGCCTGCCAACTTTGACAACGCCAGCAACCATTACTCATTCTCCGTCCTCGGTAAGGTAATCTCCTGCGGCGTCATTGCAATAAACAGGATCTGGCGTACGCGTGTATTGGTTACGCCCCCACCAAGTAGGTAGTTATACGGGTTGCCCACACCTTGCGAACTTTGCGTAACCTGATCTTGGTCAAATCCGGCAAGGATGAGTGTCGAGCCGCTGCGCAGCATTGATTGCTGTACAAAGAAGCGGGTTGCAGTTTCAGGCAACTGGATTTGGTTATCGCCCGATGTAAAGGTCTTAGGCGCCCCCACTAAGTCAATCAAGGACAATGAATATTGCAACAGAATGCGGCCATCACCCAGCAAGCGCGGCGTTACTTGAATGGAGAAACCATCTTTAATAATACCTGGCGTTAGCGTGGTGTTTTGGAATGTCTGGCTGGTATTGGTTTGAACCGATGCAAGATACGCAATATCGCGGCCAATACGACGCGAAACCGGACGGTTGTTCAATGTGGTGAGCGGAAATTGCGCAACGCGCGCCGTCTTGCCGACATTGGAAAGCAGATTAAAAATACCGCTTACCGAACCGATGGTTTCAGGATTTAAGACCGACACTGCAAGATTGCCAAGACCGGTGCTGGTAGATGCTGGCGCACCGGCGCCTGTAAAATTCGCGCCAAAATTCGTGAAACGTCGCAAGACGGTATCGAACTTCATATTGAAGTCTTCGCCTTCGTTCATATCAACGGTGTACACTTCCACGTTAATAGCTACCTGACGGCCAAGGCGTTCATTTTCTTGATTGATGTATTCCGCAACACCACGCATCACTTCCGGCGTTGTCATAACTGTAATCGTTCCGGATGATGGCGCCATCGAATAACTGCCAACACCGCCCAAGATAGTTTCAATTGTTTTGCCTACTTCATCCCAGAACTTGAAATCAATATCCATGCTGGATGTTTGTTCACCAGCCTGCTGGCTGACGCTGGTCACCTGCGTATTGCCCGAAGTCGATGCATTATTATTGGTTTGCTCTTTCATCCCGTCTTTGACTTTTTGGGTGCCCGGTAATGCATCCATCACAAAGGTACGCGTCTCATAACGGGTCACAACCAGCGCACTGCCGTCATATTTCCAGTTTACGCCGAAATGGCTTGCTACGCGGTCGAGCAATCCCGAAAGCGGACCTTCATAAGCAACCCGCATGCCGACTTGAGCCGATTTTGGTGCAGTCTTGGAAGGGGTAGCTGGCTTTTTGGCAGCCGAACTAGAACTGCTTGAGCTTGAGCTACTTGATGAGGATGTATCATCATCATCGCCACTGCCATCATCCACGTCTTTTCCAAAACGAATGGGAATACCGGTTTGCTGAGAAACCGAATTGGCAATGGCGCGAATGGACATTGGGCTTGGCGAAATCAGCGCCACAGCGCGATTACTCTCTACACGGGTAGGCAATGGAATGCCATGACGCATACGGATAGCGCGGCCACCCGTCCAGATGCTGTCGGTTACGGTAAGCGGATTGTAGCGTTTAGCGGCAGCAGGTTGACGGGCTTCATCAACACGTTGTTCGGCAACTTGCTCACGCTCGCTAATGGTATTGCGGTAATCTTCGGATTGGCAAGCGCCCAAGGTAGCGATTAATGCCACAGCGCTAAAAAAGGAAACTGCTTTCTTGCGAAATGCCATGTTACGAAACAGTGGTGGCAGTAACGTCAACGCCATAGTTTAGTCCCCATAGTGATTACCGTTAGCTTCAACAATCAAGATCGATTGTCCGGCTGCCGGGTTGTAATGCAAACGTCCACGCGGCGTTGGCTTCGCGCCATCAAATCCGATAAGCAGTACACGCACCGCTTCTTCAAAAGTGCCGGTCATATTCATCGATGCCATAATCGGGTAATCAAATTCAGCCGTCCAATTCAACTCAACCCCAACGCGCGTACACCATTCTTGCAACAATTGGCGAAGCGTTTGGCCTGGACGCGCTTCCCATGTTTGCGACTGAAACACCAACGGGTTTTCGATTTGCAATGGCTGCGGGCCAGCAACAGGAGCTGGCGCAACTTGCATCATCGGTTGTTGCATCATCACCATTTGTTGCCCTTGCGGCATCATCATTGGTTGCATTTGCGGCTGTGGTTGCATCATGACCGGTTGCTGCATCACCATTTGTGGCTGCGGTTGCATCATCACGGGCTGCATGGGTTGCGGCTGCATCACTGGCTGTTGCATGATGATTTGTGGTTGAGGTTGTTGCATCACCATTTGTGGTTGTGGCTGCATAACAGGCTGTGTGTCCATCGGCATTGGCTGCGGATCCATTACCACTGGCTGCTGCACAACAACGGGCGCAGGTTGCGGCATTGCGCGCGGTGTGCCACTGATGATGGCAGGCGATGCACCATTACCATTAATTGCAACTGAACGACCATTTACAGCATAGCTTAAACCTGCCTGGCCAAGCATATCTTGCAATACCGCTGACCAAGGACGGCCACCGCGCCAGCTAACCAGCTGGCCAGCATCAACACCATCACCCAGTGTGTAACCATAGCCTTGCGGAAGGATTTGTTGAATAGCAACGGTCAGCGGAACTTTATCGCCAAATCCTTCAACTACGGGTTCCATTGCCATGGATGGCGCGGATGGAGATGCTGCCCCACGTGCAGAAGGTTGTGCTTGAGGAGTACGCGGCGCTGCGGGTGCATTTGCATTTCCAGAACGCCCCTGAATAACAACTGGCGGCTGATCAATAATTCCTTGGCTTGGAGCGGCTGCGGCATTCGTGCCGGAATTTGCAACCCTGAAACCGATTTGTTTAGCTGTCGAAGAACCTAGCGTTACAGCTTTTAAGTCGTGAGCAATTAACGCAATCGATAAAAATGAAACGATGGTAATAGCCTTATAAAATAGTCCCATTTGACTTCTTTTCATGTTCATTCCTGCCTTTAAAAAATCCCCTCTTGCACCAAAAATCGATGCACGACTATCGTGAGGGTACTCAATTGGCTTACGCATCTTAGGGAAGAAGATTCTTATTCGCCAAACGTTTAGCCGCGTCGCGAAAGCGAGAGAATAGCAAGTGTGATGCTTGTGCAACAATTTTCTGGCCTTACAGCCAAAGCAGAGCCTAAATAGTTTCGAATGTATTAACTTTTGGTTGATTTTCTATTGAGATTTTTTGGCAGGGGGAACAGTTGCCTTATTCTGTGCACTGCCAACTGATTCGGCTGGATTATTTTTTCCACCGGGCGCAAATCCGGTTTTTGGAACGGGTTTCTCGTTGATAAACCGTTCTGGCAAAGGCTCGAATGCAAAATCGACCATGCGCGTTAAATCACTGGGTCGGTAATTCGGACGCTTCTTGGTAACAATCCACACGCGGAAAGCGCGCAGCGCCGCAAAGAAACTTAACCCGCGCTGCTCAAGGAAATAAAACACCACCATCACAAACACGGCGAATATCATGGTATAGATACGCATGTGCAAAAGCATGACCAGTACCGGCCATGCCGCACGGGCATCCAGCATAAAGAAGCGCGCGGGCTTCATACTATTTCGCCAGTGTGTATCCAAAGCGGGGTTCCAAAAGAAGTATTAGCGGTTAATCATCATGAAATCATAAAACCTATTTGCTAACGACTAATTACCGGTGCCGTTAATGCAATAATAACGCACTTGGATGCAACGCTTACTGCGCGTGACCAGCTGGTTTTTCATCAATATTTTCTTCGCCAAAGCCGCGGGACAGCAACAGATAATGGCGGCGGTCAATCAAGCCCTGGCTATAAATCGCATTCGCGGATTTTTGCATGGTGCGACCATATTTTTCGAGCATGTTCTGGGTTTCTGCGGTCCAGTTTTCCAATGGCGTTTCCAAAAGATGTTCGCGTACATGTTCATCAAAAATCAGATATTCGCGCAGCGCAATACGTCCGCCGCCCACACGGGGAACTAGCGCTTGCGTGACAATCAAACGCGTCGTTTCAATCAGCGCATAGGCGCGTTCAAGACGTTCGCCTGATTCAAACACACTCACCAGACGGCGAACTGTTGCCGCAACACCAATCGTATGGGTTGTGGCATAGACCAAGTGACCTGTTTGTCCTGCTTCAATCGCGGCAGAAACTGTTTCACGGTCACGCGCTTCACCGACCAGAATGATGTTGGGTTTGCGGCGGAGCGAGTTACGCACACCAGCAGCAAAGCTTGGCAGGTTGCGCGGAATTTCACTTTGCGCGATGACGCTATGCGGGCCGATAATCTGGTCATACACATATTCAATCGGCGCTTCATAGGTCAGCATTTTTCCGGCGCCCTCGGGGCGTTCGATGAGCATCCGTGTACCAGCGGCCAGCAGCGTTGTTTTACCAGAACCCGTTGGGCCAGTTACAAACACAAGGCCCTGACGTGGTGACCATGCATCGATCAATTCTTTTTCAATTCCCAAATCGCTCATGCGTGGAGGAATGTTGGGAAGAACGCGCATGGTAATGGAAACACCGTCACGCCCCTTGCTTAAAATTGCGGTGATGTTAACGCGGAAGCGGAAGCGCGTATTTCGATCAACACGGATTTCATAAGACAAATCCAGATCTTTACCCGCCGTCAACGCGGCCATCGCGTCGAGACCATACATCTTGGTAACAAACGCAGCGATGTCGGCACTGTCGATCGAACGGCGCGTTACCGGAAATAATTTTCCATCGACTTCAATATACGTCGGACGATCCGATTGAATGGTAATATCGCTGGCGCGTTGCATCACGCACCACAAAATCAAATCATCAACCAGCTCGACGCGAATACGCGGCGGTTCATCCGGCCAGAAATCCATTTCCTGGGAACCGACTACAAGACCTTGACCTTGTGCTAGCGCGGAGCCGTGATCCATCGTTCACTCTTCGGGTTAAATTGCGAGGGGCCGGTAATGACGAGGCCGCGATCGCCAATACGCATTTCGCTGCCACCACCGGTTACGCCTCTGTCTTCCTGCGTGGCGTAAGGCGGCGTGATAATGCCCTGAGCCAACAGTTCACGATACCTTACCATTCCTAAATAATCCGTATTCAAACGGTCTAAATCGGCCTGAAATATGTCATCTGCCTGCTTAATTCCCTCTTCCCAGCCAAGAGCCAGCTGGCGGCGCCAATGCAGCAGCTCTTCCTCATTTTTAGGGACAAGGGCGCTAGGGGGTGGCTCTACCCTACCCCAATCACGTTCCAGATAAGCGCGCCAGTTTTTTGGCGCGGTGACAATACGCGCATTCCGGTTAATGCGGTACACGCGGTCAGCAACGGCTGCATTTTGTCCGCCTGAATTGATAATCACGGCTTTTTGGGCTTCAGTGACAACGGGTGGTTCAATCATCAAGCCGGATGGCGCCGCAATCAGCAAATTGCCGAAATTGAAAATCTTGGAAATATTTCCTTCGTTTTCTGCAAGGCGCCGCTGGATTTGGAATGTGCGCCATGCAAGGCCGCCACGCGCGCCATACGACAACGCGGCTTCTTTCAATGCATCAACGCGAATTTGTACGCCAATTTTTTTCTTGGCTTCTTCTTCGTGCTCGTCATCATCCTCATCTTTAATCTTCAGCCATGATTGCATCTGGTTGAAATTGGGTGGCGGCGGAGCAGGCGCATCACGGTTTTCTTCATTGTCGGCATGCGCAACATGACTGAATACAATCAGCAATGCACAAACCATCAGCGCAGCAAAAAAGCTTTTAAAGCTTTTTGCAGGCGGCTTTTCCAAATGAGCACGATGATTAGTAATAGTTGAGTCCATCGGTCGGTGCATAATGCAGATCAAGCGTTCTATTCGTTGGGTCGATAATCAAGTCAGCCCGCCGCCCAGCCTGCGCACCAATATCCTGAAGAATTTTGCTGATGGGCTCTTGGTGTGCATCAACACTTACCACCATTGGCAACGGCGGTTCTTTACCGGTCACTTTAAAGCTTAAACCGGCCATTTCTGAAAGCGTGCGGGTGATTTGATCAATCGGGCCTGTCCACGTGACAGACGTGATTTGCGATGTTCCGGGCAGCGATGTGCCAAGGCCATCTTGTGTTGGAAGCGGCGTACGGAATGATTCAATTTGCGCCATTTTATTCTGAGCTTGCGTTGCACGTTCTGCTGCCTGCGCCAAACGTAACCCGACAGGGTCAGGATCAACAGGCGTTGCATAGACAGGGAGTAATGCCGGATTTTGAATATCATCATCGGCACATGCGGTCAGGTTGAGCGCAGCCACTACAACACCCAGCATGGCACACACCCGTAAAGCATTAGTGGCAATCGTGGAATATGAAGCGCGTTTTATCGCCATGAGTGTTCCGGTCTAAATTCCGCATATACGTGGTCAATTCGCAGCCAGTCCGCTGGCTAAACTCTAACCAGCTGATTCGCTTAATGAAAAACTATGACTTGCCAGATGAATCGTTACAAGAGTCTGCGCTGAATCAGCCCAAAGCCTGTGTCATATTTGCGACGGTGAAAACAGAGTGAAGCAGGAAGTAGAGTCTACTAGGGTTTCAAGTTGTAATACGCAAACCCGCCCAAACACAGGGTTGGCAATATCATCACGAGGCCGGTAAACCAAATGCCCTTAATCAGATAAAAAACGGTCAGAACCGCAAATATGGCAGCTGCCGCACCGTAAATTGCGGCGGCACGCGGCAATGTTGATTCTGGTGTGGTTGGCCGTTCAACAGGCTTTGCAAGCGGACCGGATGTATAGACCGCAATACCGCTTTTTGGCTTCTGCGCTGAAGCGGATGGTTTGCCCTTAAACATATCCAACATATTGCCCATAGCTCTGCCCCGTTAAGTGTTCGACTTATCTGATATCCGACATAATTTCATCGATGCTTTTTGGTTCGCCCATAATCAAGCGAACCTTGCCATTTTTACCGTGATACAAAATGGTTGGCGTTTGATTAACGCCCCATTCTTTGATCAAAGATGTATTGGCAAAAACACCTTTTTCTTTTTCGGTATCTTGCGGGCCAATTCTGAAAACGCCTTCATCGCCTGCTACACGTTTCTTC
Organism: Alphaproteobacteria bacterium; assembly: GCA_033762625.1. Classification (NCBI taxonomy): domain Bacteria; kingdom Pseudomonadati; phylum Pseudomonadota; class Alphaproteobacteria; species Alphaproteobacteria bacterium. The sequence continues at coordinate 209,626 of JANRLI010000005.1, read as the reverse complement.
CATGCTTCATAGGGATCTTTTTTAGAAAGCCAATTCGCCGCTTCCAATTCCGATTGCGGACTAAGCGCTTTAATTGGAACCATGGTTACACGCAGTTTTCCACCTTCCACCAATGGTTGGAAATTCTTCCACGTTTCATGGCAGTGCGGGCAGTTCACATCCATAATCATGATAAGTTGCGGCGCGCTTTCTTTACCAAAGGTCACGTTGGCTGCTTTTAAAAGTTCGCCATAAAATTTTTCGCTGGGCGATTCCGCAACTGGCTTTGCCGGCGCTGGCGCAACACCGGTTGCAGCATGCAATACATCGTTGGATGCTGCCGATGGGGGTTTAGGTGGCTGCCCCGTGACTGCTGCGGAGCCTTTGAGAATTTTCTGAATTTCTGGATTACTGCTTGCCAGCACCATCACTTGTTGCTGCGATACATTCGCGCCTTCGGGCGATAACAACGCGCCAACCAATAATGCTTTTTGATCCGGGGTGGTGTAAATGATTTGCACTTGGCCATCCTTCACTACAAACCATCCGTGCAAGCCAAGGTTTTCACCAAGATAGTAAATCGTTGCGCCAATTTTGCGCATATTTTGCATGAACAGAATATTCGAAGTGTCCGGAACATTTGCAGTTGCCGGATCAGGAACCGGCGCCGATGGGGCCGGAACCGCTGCTTCAGGTGTTGGCTCGGCTGTAGCTGTGGCGCCTGGTGACGGGGCCAACGGCACGACAGCTTCTTTAGTTTCTTTTTTTGCGAAGGCCGCAGTCGGGGTTATAAAACATGCGCCGATTACAAGAGCGGCCAAAACGGATTTCATACACATCAATTTCATGGGTGCGAGTTTCATCAAAGCGCCTTAAAACAACTTAGTTGAAGGACTAGTTTACATCCGCAACGCGAATGGTTTTTCCTTTGCGATTGCCAGTATCCCGAACCGCCACAGGCGCACCACCACCATTGCCATTATTAGAATAGTCAATCAGACCTTGCCTATCCATAGCTTTGATAACTTTATACGCATAATTATGGCCAAATTCCGGAGTCGCGGAGTGATAGCGCGCAATTCCGTTGAACAAATTCCCACCAGCTTGATCAAGCTTTTGGCGAAGAATCCATGCTGATACATGCAAGTTCACGCATGAATTATCTCGCACCCATTTATGCGCCGTCTTCTTATCGACCTGCCAGTACTTGGCCAATTGAGGAATCCACAACGTATTAACCTGCATCGGCCCCAAATCATAGGTACCGTTTACATTCGGACCAACTTCTTGTCCGACTTTTCCACCTTCAACATGCAGAATGCCAACCATCACTTGCGGCGGGACCGCATAGGTTTGCGCCGAAAGCATGAGGCAGGATGCAAAAATCTGTAAGGGCGTCATAGCCATCACTCCATCTGCTGTTCGTCAAGACGCGCCGATTCCGGTACATCAAGATAAGTAATCAGTGTCGCAAGCATCGCCATGCGTTGATCAAATGATTGCCATACAAAATGCAGCGGGGGCATATTATCGTGCTCTTTAAAATAAACGTCGCGTTCTTCCTTATCCATATAAAGCAAACGATCGGCTTCTGCAAAGTGGCAATCGGAATACAAATAACCAGCGGCTAGCAGCACGCTCCAGCACAATAAACGCCAGTCTTTTGGGGTACATCCGGCAGGGGCCAAACTGCGGGTTACTTGGTCTGCAGTCTTTAATAAACGCTCGGCAACCTGCGCCAAAAGTAAATGTTCAGCGCGGCCAAAGGAATATTGGGCAACCGCATTAACAACCGGAACCAGCGCTTCCAGCATCTTGGCACGGAACACCCCTAATGTGTTGGGAACAGACTCGCCCTCTGCAACGCTCTGGCTTTGGAATTTCTCTTTGATCTCAAAGGTGGTCTTGGCGATATTTACCGCTTCTTCAGCGGCAATCACAGCGCCAGTCGCACGGTAACGCGCAGCAACAGTCTGGGTTGCCGCATGCACAATCATCCAACGAACGCTGTCTTCAATTGCGCCGCCAGATTCATTAAAATTTTCGGTCGTTGCTTTGGAGAGCGCCATCGCTCCCTCAACTAATGTGCCGAGCGTCTGCGCTTCTTCTTCGGGGGTCGGGGTTTGCGGATTTTCTTTATTGGCATTTTTAACTTCCGCCATCGCTTGCAAAAGCGGCGTAACAACATGTTTGAGCACGGCAACGCGCGCATGCAACTTCATGCGGTTACCGCTCGGTTGCGCGGCAGTGCTGGTGGTCTTTAAAGCAGCGGCTTCACTCATGTGAATATAGGGTATGGCCCCAAGGGTTAAAAAATTGGTTAAAAACTATTCTAAAGTCGGTTGGCGAGACATAAATGATAAGCGGTATTGATTGATAGAACCTTATCAATCAAGCGCTTAGCTTGCCCTAATCTCAAAATTTCGACATGAATGGCCAATTTCAGGCCAAAAAACAAGGCCATAAATAAAAACCCGCCCCAATCGTGCGGATTGGGGCGGGTTCTATTCCTTAAACTATTCTACTTAGCTGACACAAGTAATGGCTCGGTAATGAAGTTTGATGCGTCAACTGATTTACCCAGAGTTGGTAATGCTTCACGTAAAGCAAGCTGAGTAGCAGCCCCTGCCACTGAATCAATCTGTTCAGGCGAGAGCAGCGCAGTCATGCCAGAGAAACGCATATCGCCTTTGGTTGGAATAAGCGTCTTCATATCCACTCCCACATCAGAAAATAATTCTGCAAGGGTTGTTGGTCCTGGCTCTGGTTCATTAAACGCATAGAGAGAATAGGCAGTGCCCAGTTTATACTCTCTGATCATGTTTGCATATTGAACTTCAAGCTGCTTATTGATGCCTTTCAGCTCTTCACGCCAAGCCAAACGCGTTTTCATGAAAGATCCATCCTTAACACGTGCCAAGAAAGTCGGGCTTTGCATGTATAGTGCAATCTGGCTGATGCTTTCCTGCATTGCGGCATCACCCTGACAGTTCGAAGAACCTTGCGGTGATCCAAGCTGGTCACGTTCGCCGCGGCTTGCCTGGTTTGCAGCAACACCGAGTTTCAGAATATCGCCACCATTCACGCCAGGTTGTTTTGCAGCGTCTTTCATAGTTCTGCGGGCAACCATTTCACGGCACTTCACAACATCATCGCGCGACATTTCTGGCGGTGAAGTCTTACCTTCTTGCTGCAAGATTTCACGGCAAGCCTTATAGTCAGCGCCCCAATCACTATCCGGGCGTGACGTGCGCGACGCAGAACCATCCGCTACACAACCAATTGCGCCAAAGTTTTGGGTTGCGCGCGTAGCTTCACCAATAAAGGTGCCATACGCTACTTTTTCTATATAGGCAGGATCAAGCTCGACGTATTTGGCGAGCTGTTTTAGACCTTTCTTGGTCCGCTCACTGGTTCTGGCTGGATTACGCAGCAAATCACCCGTTGGCATTGCCTGACCATAACGCGTACCAACACACGCAACAGTAGCCAGCATCGCATTTGCACCAGGGCTACCAGGTTTGGTTTCAATATTTTTTACTGTGGCCCATTTTGCGGGGTTACAGAATGTTCCGGCATATTTTCCGCTCGATGAGCAACCCGCACGTTTTGCTTCACTTTGCGTCATCGCGCCTGCTTCACATCCTGCGGCTACAACTTTTTCCATGACCTCTTCTTTGGTCATGTCTTCGCCCATTGGAATAAGACTTTCGCCCATTTCCGATGTTTGTTTTTTCCACATGCCTGTGGCGTTGGTATCAGCTTCTGACCATCCGGTTGCACCAACCAGCTCGAACGCTGCTGCAACCTTTGGCGCTTCATTCGCCATACCAATTGCAAGATTTGCCGATTGCATTGCACCAGCACGGGCATCGCGCGCCATCGCTTCCGCCAAGCGCATGCTTAGCTGGTCGCGCTGTGCATCACGCGCTGTATCTGCGCCTGATAGTTTTTCAAGGCGACGCTCTACGTTATTGATAGCATCGGTTACCGTTTGCAACCCTTCTTGAATTTTTAATAGGCCGATATCGGATGCTGGCGGCCCGCCAAGTCCCTTGGGAGCAATAAGCGCTTTAGTATCAAGCGCTGCGTGCAGCCCCACAGAAAAAAGTCCGACGGTGAATACGACACCCGTAATAATCGCACCCTTACCTACCGCTGCAAAAAATGATTGAAAGTTTTTCATGTCGGTTCTCCTAGCATTTTAAATTGCGCCAAGTTGCATTGCACTTCTCAGGATCTTTTGATTTTTGATTTTGCTTGCCCTGTCCTTTTTCGTCTTTGGTCTTTCCGGCTTTCTTTTGTTCAACAAGCTTCTTCTCTTTTTCTTCTTCTTCGCCAGCTTCTTCTGGTGACAGGCCTGTCGCATAAACAATCGCGGGACGTTCAATAACCATGAACAAGGAAAAACATGCGGCCAATGTTAAATAGTGGATTTTTTTCATCTGCACTCTCCTGATTAGTTATTGCAGCCATCAAACAAATCGCCGCCCAACTTATCGGTTATGCCTTTGGCAGCATCATAAGTTGGCCATGTGTCATCAACATAAGGCGTTGCTTTTTTTCCAGCTTCTTTTTGTTGCTGCCGCACTTTGTCAGCATTCATTCTTTTTTCGTAACATCTGATCTGCTTGAATGCGTCTGCCATTTTATCCTTGGCTTCATCCTTCAGCTTTTGTTGGAATTCCTGGGTATAGGCCTGAAAATCTTCCTGATCATAGGTTGCAGCAAAAGATTGTGAGCAAGGCGAAACGAACGCTACAGCTGCGAAAAGGGAAACCATGAAAAACTTGCGAAAATCAACGCGCATAGGATATCTCCCTAAAATTCTTAATAAATTTAGCCTAATTTGCTCTTAGATTCTTAACAGAGGCTTAATTTACTTTCATCATGGGACACGATGATTCGTACACGAACATCTGAAATAGCTGTGAGTATTTCAGTGTCGATATAATGTTTTTGGTATCTGATGCAGTGCGCACAAAAGTAATTTTCGCTTAACCAAGGTAAATTGGAAAAGCAAAATGAATCACAGATTATCGTGTGGATTTATTGTGGTGGCAGAACAGGAAATTCCTGCGTCAATGGGCCTAGCACCCCATTTGAAGATGCTTTAGGTGCACTTACCTTCAGCCCCATTTCTTTTAAGGCATCGGTTACTTCGGCTGCCTTGTCAGAAATAGCCGGGATTATTTTTTTCTTCGCCTTTCCGTCAAGACGCACTTCCTGCGGCTTGGTTGAATAGACACCCGCATTCATGACTTGAATGGCGCTGGTCAATTGGCGAATGGCGCTTAGCAATTCTCGATTATCGCTATCAATGGAAGCAACTTTGCGTGCTGCCAAATCCCTATCAAGTTCGGTTAGACCATTTGTATTTCGACCGGTTCCCAAACTTGCCATTTGCATGTTGTTGTAATCAACACCTTCAATGGTCGCGCTTTCCAAATCTTCCAGAACTCGCTTCAAATCACGATTGCTTGCCTGTTGTTCCTTGTTATACCGCAGCTGCAATATCTTGCCTTCACGGAACAACATTTTACTCAAGCAAAAGCCGGATGGCGGCAACCCAAAGGGCTGCGTCTTGTTATCACGCGTGGTGCCGGAATATTTCTGCTGCAAGAGGCTATACACACTGCCAGCGCCGCCTTGAATACCCTTCATGCAATCCGTTGATGCAATAGGAACCGATACACGGTCTCTGAACTCTTCCCATAATCCACCCTTAGTACCGCCCACCATACCAACGCGATTGAACTTGGAATCTAAAAGATTGGTACCATTATCATTCGATGCTTCTTCCTTGGTCGGGAAAGAGCTTGAAATCGGATATTGGTTGGCAATGGACAACAGTGCCGCGATGCACTCTTTGTTGCGCTGGTTTGGTGTCCAAGATGCAGGATTTTTCATCTGCTGGAATTCCTGATTAACCGATTGCATGTCGCATGGAATGCTAAGCTTCACGCCAATCGCCTTGTAGGGGTTGATATGTGCGCCTTCCACCAGCTTGTCAGCTTCAACGTCACAATTACCAACCTCCTTTCCGGTTGCGCCCAGTTTGCACCAGATTTGCGATTTATATTTTGCTGAAACCGTGGTTGCAAGAAACACGCTTTTATACATTCCGTTTGTAATAATATCCATCGCCTGCCCGGTTGCGTTGGAGGCAGCCACTTCGATTGTTCCGGCACTTTGGTTTGCGGTAGCAATCGCGCATGAAAGGTTCGACATTTCAGGATAGCTTCTGGCGATTTCATCATCACGTAAACGGCGCTCGCGCTCCCATGCCGTTTGTTGTTCATAGGTTGAGCGCTGAATGTCGGTCTGGGTTTGCAAACGCTCGGTGCTTAAATTGGTTCCGCCATTATCCGCATTCTGACGGTAGATTTGCTGTAACAATGGAATAACTTGATTGGCAGGATCCCCATTTACAAACCCGTTATTGCCGCCGCCTAATCCTTGGCCAAACAAGGCGCTTACCAAACTGGTCAACGCATCTGCGCGGGAAGGCGTTGGTGTGCTCACGATGAGTAGCAATGCAAGGGCAAGGCTTTTTAAAACGAGCTGTGATGGCAAAATCGATTTCATCATCATCACCAATATAATTCGGGGCTGCTGTAATTACCGCCGCCCGAGAAGCTGGAGCCGCCTGTTATAGGCGTTACTTGAATAAGCTGCGTGCCGGGGCAGTAATTATTTTTGTTCAAATTAAAGTTCAGAAAGCTAGTATCAAAATATACATTCGAAAAATTAGGGACGCAGGTTTTCGCAGCCAGATTTTGAATGGGGGCTATTGCTGCCTTGCAAGCTTTTTGGAATAGCTGGTTAATCAAGTTATTCACCTGCCCGGTCAAGCTGCCCACCAGACTTTGGCCGATTTGATCAAAGCTGGATGTAATCTGCGCGCCGCAGAATAAACTGTCAAAACTGTTAGGTTGGCCATAGCCGCCTTCAAATCGCGCAATATCTTTCATAATCGCATTTTGGCGCATTTGTTCCGAACGCGCCTTGATTTGCGGATCGCAATAAAGTTCAGCGCGCGTAGCAGAGGGGATGAACAGTGAGATCAGTAGCGCCAGCGCGCAAACGAAATGGTTCAAAGCAATATGCGATTGGGTGGATTTGCGTTCAAAAAAAGCTGTCCGGTTTGTCACGCTTTCAAATCCTCTTGGTAAAATTCTTGTGGTTAATAGCGCGCCGATAATCCGCGGCAGGCGCTCAAAAAACCTAATACCATTCAAACTATTAGAAGCATTATTATAGTAAAAACACCTTTAAGATTATATGAAACAAAACTTAATATTCCGATAAGGAATGGTTAACACAGATCCTATGGACTGAATAATAATGTGCAGCCACCTGGAATAGCGATAATAGTAAGCAACAACAGCAGTGCTTTAATTATTGGCTGGCACCCCCAACTTTTCGGAAGAACCATTTCCACTGCTTTAGCAATCGGTCCATGTTGATTCAATCCACCGATCATCAGCATACCCCTTTAAGATAATTATTCCGCATCGCCGCCGGTGCCGCGACCATCGTGGAACAAGGTTTGCGAAATATTCTGTGCGCCTTTTTGCAGGAGTGCTGCAATTTCCGGCGGCAAGTCTTTAAGTGCTACGCCTGCTTCGCTCTTATCAGCAAGATCCTTCGCTTTGATCGCTGCAATGTCTTCAAGACCGACGCCCATTTTCTTGAGCTTGCTGGTCGCGCGCGGACGGTAATCAAAGTCATCGCCAAATCCTGGGCGCTGTTGCTGATCACCCTTGGCGCTTCCATTCCCATTTCCTTGGGCGCTATTCATTTCATAGCTTTGTACATTCTGCTGGACGATTTGCTGTTGTTGCTGGGGTGCTTGTTGCTGCGCTTCTTCCACATTATCAAGCTCATCCATATTAATCTTGCTGCGCCCTGCGCCGCCACCTGCTGCTTTTTCTTCTTCCTTGGCTTTTTCTGCCATTTCTGAAAGACCAGCTAGCGCAGCCATCGCAGATTTAATTGGATCAAGGCCTGATTTCTGCGCTTCTTCATACCCTACGCTAAGCGCTTTGATTTCCGGCTGCACTTGCGCAGGCGACATCGCCTTCGCAGCAATCCATTCGGGGTCATCCAACTTGCGTGATAAATCTGTTACCATACGTTCCTTGGCCTGCGTACTGGTTGTAAAACCGGGTACAGGAAGCAAACGATGCACGCGCATGGCGCGAACTTTTTTAGGTTCAGCATGGAATAGCTGCGCTGACACAATAAAGTCATGGAACATCATAATCACCTGACCTTCGCGCATTTCGCGAAGCCAGTCATAGTTGGTACGTTTGCGTTCCTGCAAGGTACCCGTTTGGCGATTATCGATGTATGGATTATTAACGAAGAACGATGACATCAAATTGGTTGGCGCATTGAAACCGGTGGATTCATAAAGCCAAACCGTACCCACATGGTCATCGAAGAATTTTTTGGTTTCGATCGGGTCTTCAAGCTTACCGAAAATTTTCAAGTTGCAGTTACCGAGAATAGAGTGGGCTTCCTGCTTCACGCGTTTTTCCATCGCGGGAATATCCTGCGCTGCAAAGACGAGTGCGAAGCCAAGTGAACGGGCCTGCGCAGCCATCACCGCCATACCTTGCGCGGTATAGTAACCGACTTCGTCGAACACCGTCATATAAGGTGAAGGTGAACGCGTCTGCTTGCTTTCAATCGTGTCTTCCCATGAACCTTCCACCGATGCACCAAGGGTAGAACCCATCATGCCTTTCAAGGACGCAGCGATGATTTTACCCAAGTTTGCTGCTTCGTCGCCTGACTTTTCCAGTGAGGGGATAAGACCAATAAGCATGCGGCGGTTAAGCACCACGTCGATGGTATCAATGTCAGCCAGCTGCGCGCGGAAAATAAAACCGTATTCATCGGCCAACGATTGGAAGGCACGTGTGAACTGCATGGAAAGATAGCCATGTTGCTGACGTGCGATTTGCAAATCATACATTGGCGCATCTGGGCTTGGCGGCTTTTCGTTGCCATCATCATCAAACGCTTCATCCACATAACCCGGCAACGTGGAGAGATAACCTTGCAAGCCGCGAATAATACGTTCCGGCATGGTGGTATCACGCGATAATTTTACAATAGGCTTCAATTCGATGAATTCACGCACAGTGCCGATATCCATCAGCAAGCCTTGCTTATCGCGCTTGAAGGTAAGCGCTGGCATCAACGCGAACATGAGCGCCACCGCACGCTCTTTCCACATCGCGTTATCGCCGCCGGCATCCGGCATCAAGCTGGTAATCATGTTGGAAAGGAAAGAAGATGAACCGTTGGCAAAGGGATTCATGGTGTTGGAAACCGATGCATCATCGGAGTTTCCGGTAATATAGTTCAATACTAGCAAATCATCTTCACGGCCAAAGCGGCGCGCAAGCCCGTAAAGCCCAGCCCATAAATCGGTATCGGCTTTACCATCCACATACACAAACCCGGAACCCCAGGCGAGCGCGTTGCTGACCAGCGATTTCAAGCCTTCGGTTTTACCGGTACCCGTTGTACCAAGAAACAAGGTGTGGGTTCGCGCATCGCTGTTTGTCAGCCATAATTCCTTACCCGTTTTGGGGTCGCGTTCATTGCCAAGGAATAAAATACCATCCGACTTACCTGCAACACCGTCTGTACCCGGAATAGGATTTTTGGGATCTTTGCGCTCCGAATAGGCTGGCATCTTTAGCGGGAGTGTGAATTTCTGTGCATTAAACCAGCGGGCATACAGCCAAGCCAGAATGGCAATAACATCGCAGATGGCCAGCGCGAAATGCAAACCAACCATCGGCAGAATAATCAAAGCCATCGCCATGGAGAAATACACATAGCTAATGGTATTTGTATTGCCCATGGACTCGGCAATGCGCTCACCCGTCGGGCGCGCATCGCGGTAACGCCGCGACCTGTGCACTCGGTACTTTACAGGAATAACTGCCATGGGTTACGTTTCGTTCGCTTTCAAAAACTAGTCGGGTGGATTCAATTTATTGTCTGCATCGATTGGGCGGCCTGGCTCCATGCGCGTCGGCAATGGATCATGCATATCTTCAAGCGCTAACGGCTCGTTAAGCTCGGGAAGATTTTGCTGGGTCGCTTTTCCATAAAACCACATCAGGAATACCAACGTGATGATTACCGACATTGCAATCAGGAATGTGCGCATACTGAAGATCCGGTGCAGCAATTCAATCTTGAGCATTTCATGGCGGATTTCTTTTAATAAATGATCCGCATCTGCTTTATCGGCAAAGTTGCCAAGCACTACAAAATCCTCGCGGCCCGTGGTAAACCCAAGTTTTGCTCCGTCACCATCACTGCGTACATGGAAATGCGCAAAGGTAAGATCGGCAAGCTTTAAACGCACAACGCCCGCTGTTTTTGAAAGGCTCAAATCAGCGACGAGCACATCATCGCTGACGACTACAAAATGATGCTCTTTATGCTTCTTGGTCATTGCTTATCCTATGTTTTCGATATTTTTTTGCGGTTTTCATCAAGATCGGGAACCACCGGATTATTAATCCCCCAATACTGGGTAATGGTCAAAATGGCGGTTTCAAGTCGTGGAATCGGCAATGGCTTTCCGGCAATCTTTTCAGCCATGAAATGCGCCATTGCGCCAGCAGCTTCTGCATGATAGGCGCGGCGACCAAAATTGTTGAGCGGATACCAGAGCGATCGGTCATGTGCGCGCAGCCATAAGAATGTTGCAGGCGCCAACACGCCGCCACGTTCACGTGCCCATTTCAAAACACCAATGAGCGCTGTCGTGCGATAGGCAAAACGGTTTGCAACTTTCATCGCTTCACCGCCCACTTTCGGGTCAGCAAGCACCTTATCCACTTCCGCCATCAATTCGAGCGTGGGCGTAAAATCTGTTTTATGATTCCAGTGCTGCGCAACGCGGCCCAGCAAATTATCACTATCGCGTCGCTTTTGCGCGCCCTTTAATGCAAAGCACGCCATCAGGCAGCGCTGCGCTGGCGTCAAACAGCTTATTCCTGTCCAGCGCGGACCCAGCTGCGCTAAATAGGCGCGGCGTAACGCATCTTTATCCGGAATTTTATTGACAATCGGAATACGTTGATGCGCGATCCATTCTTCAGGAGATAGCGCTTCAGCAAACAACGGTAAATCCGCAGGCACCGGCTCTCCGGGCTTGCGTGCATTCGCATCGGTAGGGCTGAAATCTACAATCGGCGAAATCACCGGCCATTGCTTGGATTGAATACGTATAAGACCTTCCAAATCATAAGCTGTTTTATATTTTGTTCGGAACGAGAAGAACATATAAAAGAACGCGCCTGCCATCAGACCCATGATGATTGGAACGCGGGTGTAAACACCGACACGGTTCGAAATATCCCACAAAACTTCTGGCGCCAGTAACTTGTTAGCAATCCAGCCTTCAACCGTGTACTTCTTTTTCTGCAAATCCATTTCATCGCTCATCTGGCGGATAAGCGCTTGATCGTTTTTCAGATTTTCCAGCAATTCGCGGTCACGCGCCAGTTTGGGATCTATGAGTTGAAAGATACAAACCTCGCCCCATTTTACCCAGCGAATGACTTCCACAATCGGTTGTTTGGCGTAAGACCACATGCCCCACATGAACAGAAAACCCATGGCGACAATCAGCACCATGGTGATTTCTACGTCATCTGCTTTGGGTTGTTGTGCCATAAACCTTCTCGTGTCCTATTAGCGAATCAGCATAGCATACATTATGTCAACGCGGCGTTCCGGATGCACGTGAACTTGAACCAGAAAAATCACGTTTTTTAGTAACTTTATTTGCTTCGGCTTCCTTGGCCTTTTCAGCAGCGGCGCGTTTTTCAACCTCCAGCACGCCGTCCAGCACTTCCCGGGTTACGTAAGCTGCCAATTCATCAACCATTTCCTGCATAACAGCTTGTTGCGCATTGGTTGTTAACTCCCCGCGCTCGGTACGGATAACAACACGGCGGCGGATTTCATGGCGTGCGGTACCTCCGGGGAACAATGTGGCAAGCAGGCGGCGAGCTTTTACCGCGCCCACTTTCTCATACAGCTTGGTACGAATAACCACGTCTTCGGCTGACGTTGACAGTGCCCATAATTCAATCGGGCCAAGGGTGTTTACAAGATGTTGCTCATAACGACCTTCGGTTGTTGAAAGAATCAATAGCACCGGCGAACCGCTGGGCTTCGGGCCCGTCAAACGATAACGCACAACCCAGCGCGCCGTTTCAGAAAGCGAGAATTTTTCTCCCAAATCAGCAATCGCACGCTCCGATGCGGTCGAACCACACACCCAAATACCGGTTGCCAAGTCAATCATGTCGGCAGTGAAGTCGTTCAGCAATTGGGATGCCAGCACAATTTGCACACCCCATTTACGGCCTTCGCGAACGTCGCGGATAAGCTGCGCGCGAACAGCGAAGCTGTTCGCCGTACGATGAAATTCGTCATAGCAAAGACGCTTTGGAATTTCGCGGATTTCTTTCAAACGCTCGTCATGGTGCGGACGATAACGCGCACTGACGTTACGCAAACTATCGGGGTTGAGCCACCACGAACGAATAAGCGTATGGCGCGCAAGCATATACATAATCGCGGTCTGACGGTCAGCTGACGCATCACCTTGCGGTGAAACTTCCTGCAAATCCACCGATGCTACGCGGGCTGTACCCGTATCAAAGCGTGTTACGCCAGCAAGAATTGGGAATTCGCGAATAGCCGATGCAATCATGCGTTCGAATGCGTGAATAACACCTTCTGCGGAAGGACCAATGGCTGTTTCATCCAAAAACGCGCGAATTTGCGGGCGGCGCGCAGCCGTAACTGCGTCCACCAGTGTGGGAACAGCATGGCGCTGCGCGAGCATCGCTTCGTGTTTTGCGCCAGCATCATAAAGCGCATCCACAACTTCCCACCAATACGGTTCAGGTGGCAGAACCAAATTCATTTTCTTGATCGCATCATCCACGCGTGGTTCGATGAGTTCAAGATAAGGGCGCGCTTCGGCGTTTGCTTCCGCGTCATCGCGCCAACGGTACATTTCATCCACGCAGAATCCGACCAACTGCGTCATACCATCATACGGCGTGTCTTGTCCGGGCGGTGTACAAATAAGCGTAAGCAGTTCGCATAAATATGCACGTTCATCGGGTAATGCATACCGGCAACCCAATTGCGTATCAAACGGGTTCACCGCGTATTCGGGTGTCATCAACAATTTGAAATGCAAAACTTCCTGCCGCCTGTCCGCAGGCAATGCGTCTTTAAGCAGCGAAATCAAACCCGATGATGACGGACCGATATCCAGAATGGCGATGAACGGCAATTTGCTCATACCCGCTGATAAACAGCAGCCGAGATTCTTCGCGTTCATCAAAACCGATTTACCTGAACCCGGTTGCGCGAAAATCAAATCGAACCATGTGGTCGTCAGCGCTGTACCCATCTGGTAGGGCCAGATACGACCATCGGGCGAGCGCAGAATCACCGCGCCATCGTTAAACGGCGAACATGAACGCTGCCATGGCAGCATCTTTACAACTTCACGTAGCGGCGCAACACCGGGGGGCGCGGTTGCCGAACATGAAATACCAAGCACCGATGACATCACGGCTTCCAATGGATCACCGCAAATATTTGCAACCTGACAATAGCCCCATGATTCCGCCGCCTGCATCAAATTGGCAAGCCGCGTTTCAATCAGTTTTTTATCACCCGCAGGCGCATAAGTCGCATAGGAAATGCGCAGCTTCACAACAGGGTCGCTTTGCGAAAGCGCAATCAGCTCGTTCAGCGTTTCTTTAATCTGGCGATTAATACCGTTCGAGAATGCAAGGAGGGATGCCGCAAGCTTACGGAAATTTTCGCCCGTTGCGCCGCCTGATTCAATCATGAAGGAAATGCGGAATGGCATATTCGCTTCAATCAAACGGTTCAGCAATTGCGGGAATGGCGACGCATCCGATGGTCCAAGTGACATGTCAGTCGCGGCCCATGCCAAGTCACCTACGCGTACCGTGCTGGGGCCAAGCACCTCGGCATCCATGGGGCAAAGCTGCTGTGAAATCGGCGGCCATAACAAATCGGACCAGTCACGTTTGTAACGCGGGCGACGCGGCGCAATCGGGTCACCCGGCAAGCAGGCTTTCCATTTGTCGTTATCAAGGTTTGGATAAATGCTGGCACGCACCGCGCGTAATGCGTCATGCACTTCCATCACGTTGGAAACGATGCCAAGTTCAAAGAGTGATTCAGAAATATTTGAAACAAACGCTTTATGCTTCAAACGCAACGGTTCCAACGCTGCAAAGGGCATTTGCGCATTTTTTGCAGCGTGCCATTTCTGGTCTTTGCGGGTTTCCTGCGCGCGCTTGTATTCGTTGGGCGTAAGCCCTGATGGCCGCGTCCAAAGCACCAAATACATTTCTTCCAAAGCGAGATAATTCGAAAGATTGCGTTGGCGTTCTTTGAGCAAGTCATCCAAATCAATACCGATTGCGCCCGCAGACATGCGGTTCGGCGTCATCATTTTGTGAAGCGTGCGTCCAATACGATCAGGATCGCGGTAGAAATAAAACTGCATCGCCTGACCGGGGCGGTCAAAACGTGCGCCCAGTTTCAACGTCGCTTGATCGATAATCCAGTTATATTCTTCGCCGCCAATCATCTGGCGCGCGCCGCTGATTTTGAGATAGGTCAGCAATGATCCATCGTTGGATACTAACGTGGTTTCATCATCCGCTGTTTCAAGGTTGATGAACGATTCCACCGGCTGCTTGAACAGCAGCAAAATTCCGGCAAAAAATTCATCGAGTAAACCCAGCATGTGCTACATCAGAATTAGGGGTGGTGTGAACAGAAAGCGGGTGGTTATTTGCCCCCTGCCCGGCCCTTTTGAGATAGATTAGTGAGAGCCAGAATCTAGAGTAAAGACAAAGCCTTAACTGAAAATGAACAAAGCAGCCAAAAGCAACTTAGGTATAGCTGCCTAGCTAGCCGCTTTGGTGATGCCCAGCTGCATGGCTTCCCACGTAGCCGGAGGCATATTCCCCAACGGGCCTTCGCTGGAAACCCAATATTCGATTATGCGGGGGAATTGGTCATTATCTTTGCCTGAAGCGCTTGGAATCATGCGCTTATCGAGCGGCATAAGGCGAATCCCGTTGAATTTTTCTTCGCGCTTTCGAAACGTTTCTTCACTGACGTTTTCCAATAAGGCAGCAGCCAGAACCATCGGGTCATCGGTACCGATGCGGCGTTTGGCCTCCCCACGGCGGTTAAACAGGACTTCAAACGTCCTATCTGCGCAATTACGAATGTTTTCGGGCGCAATATCCATCTGCGCTCGGGATGCATAAACTGCGCGCATAATGTGGTGCAAGGTGGCCTGACTGATTTCGGGAAGCCAAATAAGTGTGCCGGAAGCCATGGGCCCCACACTTTCAAGGTTGAAGCATTGTTCACAAAAAATACATGCGGTGACCATTTCAGAATCGCGCGGGTCATTTACCGCCCAATCTTTGGGTATCGCCTTTTGAAACTGTTTAGCTTTGAATCCGCAATAGCAGCAGGTGAAGGAATCTTTTTCGAAGGTGTGTTGGACGATTTTGGAGAATTCGGACTTCGAAAGGGGCTTGCGACGTTTTGGTTTACCGGCTGCTCCGGATTGCTGGGCATCAAGGTTGCGCTTGACGCCCAGCGTAATCGGGAGGAGAGACATTTAGTTCATCAAATCCAGTCTTATGAGAACAGGCTGGTAATCTGATGCATCAAATTCATCTTCAATTCACCAACGGTTTGAAGTCCTTTGTACTGCAATGGGCCTTCGGTGTTGCTCTTCAGCGTACCGTTTACGTAGCTAAGGAATGATGGCATCGCTGCAACCACACCGCCAAGCGCCATACGGGTTACCCCTGGTGCAAGTGGGTTTTGCTGAGGGTTATCAGCATGTTTCTTGAGCATACCGGCGCCGCTTAACATCGCAGCACCGCCTGCAATATATGCGAAGCCTGATACAAGCATCGGCATGTTTGCAATACCGGCTTTAACTTCAGTTACAGAGTTTTGAAGTGCTTGCGCCATTGACGCGTCTGGAAAAGCAACTGCAATTACCGCTGCAACGAGACCGGTCTTAAGTACATTTTCAAACAATTCACGTTTCATATTTTCCCTCTCCTTCGCTGTTAAACTTCTTAGTTAATTCTAGCACACACCACTGAAAGTAATTAGGTCAGAAATTCTATCAAGCTTCTTGAACTTCATAGTTCCACCGCCGATCGACAATGAATTATTCACCCAACCCATAAACGGTGGCAGACCTGCAATCATCCCGCCCACGCCAATACGCACAAGGCCATGAGACATCGGGGTCTGCTGCGGATTTTCCGCATGCATCTTTAATTTGTTTGCGCCGCCCAAAACCAGCAAACCGCCAAACATGTAAGAGATGCCCGAAATAATCACCGGCATATCTTTTAAGGCATCGACCAACGCCGCGGACGTTGCCTGAAAATTCTGTGCATGCCCCATTTCAGGCCATGCTGCTGCAAGAATACCCGCGATCATTGCGCTCTTAACTGCTGTATTCATTACGCTACCAGACTTCATTCTTGCTTCCCCAAAACTAATACTCACATCTTTTGTTGATGAACACTTGTGAGTGTATCAAAAATATTCGCCTTTGGATGTAAGTAATAATAACAAAGCAATTATTAAAAATTATATAAAGGTTTAGCTATTTACCCTTTGTTAACCATCCTTTTTACGGGCTTGGGTGTTATGGGTTGATCACCTTGAAACCGACTGACTGTTCAATGTACTGGATGAAGCCAGGCATGTTCACGAGTAAGGCACCGCCAATAATATGTGTATAGGCCTGACCCTTGGTTGCCTGCCCTTGTCCTTCCAGAGCATTTTTCATCACGAAGAATCCGCGCACAAATGCAAGGCTGCCGACGATTCGAAGGAATGTGAAAACAGCATCCAACGCTCTGTTAAAGCGTGTCATATCAAAGCTGCCACCGGGCACATAAGCCAAGCTTTGATATTTTGTAAGTGTCGACATGGTGGTGTTGTTGCCGAACAAAGTGGTCAAGCTGATATCCATGGTTTGACCAACCGCAACCAGAAGCGCGCCGATAATCAAACTGCCGATAATTGGTGTCAGCGTACTGGTTTTTGCATCGGTACCGAATTTTGACAGCTTCACCATGTTATAGAAAATCATCACGATACCAAAGATAACCGCCATGCCGCTGATAAGCGCAATGATGCCTGGTGTAATATTTTGAACGAAATTATAGAGCATTTCATCAAGCGGTACCGCGCTTGATGTGCCAACTGATGCAGCGCTAGTGCAATGAATACCTTCGCCTTTTACCGTATCGCGCAGAAGTGTTTTATGTAGCCAGTTGATAAGGTTCGGCAGCGCTGCCACCATACCGCCCATCATCACGCCAAGAATACCATCCTTAAATGGTTTATTGTTGGGATCAGAGCTGCGCTTCATCATATCGAACAGACCGCGCACTACAATCCATGCGCCAGTGATGTAAGCTATGCCTGAAAAAAGCGGCGGGAAAGAACCGGAGTTTTTCAACACGTTGCAGAACATGGTTCCGACGGTTGAATCACTAGAAACGGGAGCTGCAAAACCAAAACTCGGATATAAGAAAACTGCTAGCGCGGCAAGCAAGATGCGCGGCAAATCTAAACCGTTAAACAGTGAGGCAAACAGGTTGTGTTTTTTGGCATGTTTCATGCGCAAGTTCCTAAAGCGACCCAACCGGATGGACAGCATCCCAAACGATCGGATGACATAAAAAGGCTTTTCCCCATCATTCGAGTATTCCAAGGATTCATTAAAAGTATATAAAAAATTACTTTCTTTCTTTGATTTCAAAGGCAAAGAATCCCAATAAAGCTCATATGGTTAAAAATCATTAACCATGTCTTACATTTATTATCTGTAATGCAAATGTCGCTTAACGGACGGCGCCTTGCGTACCTTCAACCACCCATCGACCTGCGATTTGGTGGATAGATGTAACCGTTCCAAGTCCCTGTACCTTATCACCTGGCACTACGCGGCGAAGATCGCTGCTATAAGGTCCTTGTGAAAGCCATGCAGAACCTGGCTGTGCGGAACGCAAAATCCATCCTTGGAACGAAGAACGGCTGGCAACAGGTTCAAAGCCATCATCCGCGGGTTCAGCGCGGCGCTTCTTGGCAGCTTTGCTCTTCTTTACTGCCATAAAATCGGTACTACCGCGCTTACTCTTGCGCGGTGTTGATGCTGGCTGGTCTTGATCAACCATGCGGGTTGCTTTGGTTGATGATTTGGTTGGTGCATCTACGGTTTGCGAAACTGGCGCAGGCGCAGGTTGCGCTGCCAGTTTTTGTTCTAACTGCGCAATACGGTCATTCAATGCCTGCGTTGCGGCCTTGGAATTTTCATCCATGGATGGCGGCGTTGCGGTTGCTGCTGCAAGTTTTTGATTAAGCTGATCTTGGGTCTGCTTCATCTGCTCAAGCTGCGCGGTTAATTCTGCAATACGGCCTTCGAGCGGGTTTGGTGCAGCCGCAACTGGTAATGGTGCTTGCTGCTGCGGCGCCGGATCAACCACGGGCGTTGCTACCGGCGTAATCATAGTCGTTGGTTGTGAGGGCTGGGTATTTGTTGCATCAGGTTGCGGCGCTGGTGTTGGTTGCGGCGCAGGCTGTTGGAATTCATTTGATGCATGCTGCGTTGATGAATGCCCCGGTTGCAAATCCCACGTATTCTGATTTTCAAGGGACGGTGTTGTAGCTGCTTGCTCGCCACCAAAGAATTGCTGGTATCCAAAAAATGCAATAACCAATGCAGCGATACCACCGCCAATTAACGGCAACTGCTTCATCAAACCTTCTGGCGCTTTCATGCCGGCCAAAGGTGATGCTTTGCTTGGCGCTGCTTGTTGCGGGCCATCGACGTCGGGGTCGTGCTCTAAATCATGTTCCTGCTCGTGGCCTTCTTCGTGATGTTGATCGCCATCATCATGATCACCGGCATGGTGCTCGTGTTCCACATATTCATCTTCAAGCGGGCCTTCATCGGCAAAGGGATCGCGCTTGGGCGCTGGCTCGGCTTCCAATTGCTGGTCATCTTCAGCGAGCTCGTCAATCGGCTGATCCCATTCTTCCTGTCCGGCTGCGTATTCTTCTTCGCGCACGGAAGGTGTTACCGCATCATCGTAACGCGCATCATCGTCGAAATCATTTTCGTTGCCCTGATTGCTTCCGGGGTTTGCGCCATGACGAAATGGGTCGTCTTTATCCATAGAACTGCCTCTTAGAGCCTGAATATCGGTTACTGAATGATGGGACTACTGGGGAGCGGATTGTATAATGTTGACGCCACTGTTCGCAAGGGATGAAGCAGGAACCGTGGTTAATCCAGTATTAGGGATAGTATTGTTGTTAATTAAGGCACCCGACGAGGAGAAGCTGGGCGCAGGTTGCTGTTGTTGCTGAGTCTGGATGGGTGTTTCAATCACATTTGCCGAAGCGCGGCCATTTTGATTGCCATCCGTTACCGCGTTCACAAAAA
Organism: Alphaproteobacteria bacterium; assembly: GCA_033762625.1. Lineage (NCBI taxonomy): Bacteria > Pseudomonadati > Pseudomonadota > Alphaproteobacteria > Alphaproteobacteria bacterium. The sequence continues at coordinate 190,026 of JANRLI010000005.1, read as the reverse complement.
ACAATCCCATAGGCGTTCCAACAGCAACCCGGATAAGCGGTTTGGTTGCAGCAGCCTCATCCCGAAAGAAGCCGCCAACCGTCGTTGCGCCTTGGGCCAAACCGCGGTAGAGACCATCTTCAACGCCTTGCTTGGATTGTTGCAACACAACGGTTTGCCCGTTATTGCTGACGATGCTGTTTGATGGTGAGCCCAACGCCTGCCCAAATCCTTCAAGGAATGCTGCCGCAGCTGGTAAAAGAACGCGCGTGAAATACCTGTTATCTTTTTCGGTGACCAGTGCGCCCAAAGTCGTGTTGGGATCAACCGCCAGAATATCAGCCGCATAATCTTTTTTCTTATAGCTGATTTTGGTGAAACGGATGATGAGATATTCGCGAGTCACTTGAAACGCGCCAATCGCGCGGCCACCTGCAAACGGGCCGGAAAGAATTTGCGCAACAATCGGGCCTGGCGCATCGGAATTTGCTTCCATCAATAATTCGCCATAATAAATGCTGCCTGATGCAACGATAACTTTTGCATTCGGTGTTGTTGTGCCAGTAACTGGTGTTGTCTGATGTGCCGATGCTTCTTGAATCTGAATAGTTTTAATTCCCGCAGGGCGCCAGCTATCAAACAAATTCGTCATCTGCGATTGCATCTTGCTCAGCAATTCGCTGTCCACCGTTTCAACAGGTGTCTGGTCTTGCTGGGTTGCGGGCGCTGCATCTTGCGGAGTGTTGGGTCGGAATTCAGCAAGTGGGTCATATTGCGATTCATCGCCTTGATCGCCAAGCCCCGCCTTGGTTTCATCGCCTGATACCGGTGTTGGAATAGCGCTCTTGCCCTGTTGTAATGCCTCTTCAGCGCGTTTGACAGATGCGTCATTCACTGCGTCAACATAAGCCGGCGGCGCTTTTGCACCTGGTGCTTCGGTTAACCCCGGCGCAGAACGCACGGAAGTGCCAGGAATATCTTTTTCATTGCCGGAGAAAATAGCAATCGCCGCAGCAGCAAGCGCGCCGACAATTACAACCAGCACAAACATTTTAAAAAGCGGGCTACCCTGCCATGCAGCGGCAAGATTATTCGCCATGCTGGGTTTGGCGGCAGGCGCACGTTGCACTGTTGCTTCTGAAAAATCTTGATCAAAATCATCAGGTGCGTTGGTCATGATTACTCTTCTTCCTTGGGTGCCACGCGCGCGCGCACCAGCACACCATTATCCGACATGATTAGAACGGGCGTCTCGGTCAATTCATAAACCGTTGTACCATCCGCAGATGACACACTTGAATCCCAAGCGGGCGATAACATGGTCAACGGGGTGCGTACAAACATGCGGCTGTTCACCGTCCATGCCATGGTGCGACTGTCTGCGCCATTGATACGCACACGCTTTGCTTCTGGCGGCGGCGCGTTATCAAGGAATCCCATAATTTCGGCGGAGCCCGCTTGCAACCTGTTTTTCTTGTCAATCAGTGAAAGCTTGGCATTGGGGCCCAACCGCGGAACACGCGCATCAAAACGGTAATCTACCGTCGCGCCGCCAGAAGCCAGCTTGAAAATAATCGGTGTCGATAAATCCTGTAACAATACTGAAAGATTGCCATAACCAAAACGTGTCAGCGGCATTACGCGGATCACATGATTGCCGCCACCAGTTTTGCTTACTTCAAAATTTCCGCCAATACCTAAATCAAGAATGGGCCATGGCTCGCCGGTCGCATCAAGAATGGTAATGGTGGTCACATATCCTGACGAAATATTGATGGTCGGTGGTTCCGAACCGGGTTCCAGCGATAAAGTTTTAATCCGCACTTGGCCACGCGGCTGACCGGAAGATGGTGGAACCGATGCGCGCTGCGTGCGCTCGTAACGGCTCATGGTGTCGCGCACTTCATTGGGACCGAGCGGAACAAGCCCTTCGTAAGCGCGTTCAAAGGTTGTTTGGTATCTTTGCTTTTTAGCGTCGTAAAATGAACGCTCTGCTTCATTACGAATGGCTGTATCCAAACGGCTTTCCTGCGGCAATGGCGGCGGGTCAAGCGGCATCATGTTAGAACCGGGCCGATCTACATTTGCTTTTCTTCCCAGCGCTTCAGGTTCTGGTGCCGTGGTAGTGGACGTTGTTGTTGGCGCAGTGGTTGTGGTGGTAGGGGCTGATGTGTCTGTTGAAATGGTCAGCGGCACGGCTGGCGCATCCATGGTCGTCGTCGTTGTAGTGCTTGATGATGTTGGAAGCGGCGCTGCGCTTTCCGATGCAATCGGCATTGCAAGTGCTGGCGTATCCATGGGTGGCGGCGCGAGATTCGCTTCCATGGGTGACATTGTCGATGGCGCAGGTAACGCCGCAGTTGATGGCGAAGCAGATGCAAGTGTATGCGCGGGTGGTAATGCCGAAACAGGTTCAGGAAGAGTTAGCGGCGAAGCAAGCGCGGCGGGTAAAATGGTCTGTGCATAAGCTGTGGAAATACCTGTGCATAGACCGGCAACGAAAAGTCCAGCAAGCAATGTTCTACCGCACACGGTTGAAGACCGTAATGGTTTACCGAACAATGATTTAAGCGCACGAATCGTCATCTTTTTTACTAGAATCTTCTTCAAGACTCCCGTCAATGCTCCAACCCACGTCAGATTCTATTTTTCCTGCCCCTATGACATGAAAGAATCAACCATCACGAGAGTAGAGAGTGGAATGTTAACGAGAAGTAAAGATGGCCGATTTGCGTCGGCATCAGCTGCGGTTCTGGAGAATCGCTGTGTTAGATTTGTTGCCAACCATCAATGGCAACCCCTTCGGGGTGTTCAAGGGTCGATGCCTTAATGAAGGTGATTTGCAGAACGCTGCGTACAGGCACAATCCGCTTACCTGCCTGATAGGTGGTAATGGTTGGAACCTGAACAACCCATTGTTGTTCGCCGATCGCATTCGGGCCCTCTTCAATAATCACGGCATTTTCAACCGCGACGTTGGTCAGCACCTGCTGGTTGAGCTTGATTTTATCAAGACGGCCTTCCTTCAAATATGCTTTTGCGAAACGCAGCCACGCTTCTTCGGTAAATAAACGGCGCGATTTGAGCAACCGCTCATCGGCATTGTTAAACCCGAAGGTCAATACTTCGGTTGCGACATTCATCGCCATGTTGGTAATTCCGGTACGTGTCAGGTTTGGGGTATCGAGCGCCTTCATCGTCGCGAGCCGTTCGGGGATACGTTCGCGATCAAGCACAGTGAAATGATAAAAATACGTATCGGCAAACATGAAATAGACCATAAACGTGCAAAAGACGAGCAAGGCAATCACATAGGATAAAATCGTGACTAGGCCACGCGCAAAACGGAACTGCGCCGATGAACCAACGGGCGCAGGTTCCGAAGGATGAAAGACAACCTTATAAACCTGTTCGGGTTTAATCGCAGTGGTGGGGCGTTTTTGTGCCATGCGTTTTCAGAACTGATTACGGACTTTTTTGTACGCGGCTCAGAATATTTTCTTCGCCCACTACCCACTGTCCAAATGCAATACCATCGGGATTTTCTAGGAAATCCATGCGGTCAACACGAACTTGGAGCTTACCGCGGAATGGCTGTGGCGGATCCTGGCCGTCATAGACAATGCTGATGGGCATCGCAAGGAACCACACATAGGCGCCTTCTTTCGTCATCGCTTTTTTGAGAATTTGCGGCGCGCCTTCGACCTTTAACTGCACAACCAGTTTGTTCTTTTCAATCGCTTCGATAAGGCGTGAATCTTTTAGCGCAGCGTGGAAGTCGATACGCCCTGCCTGCGTGAATTTGCTATTCGCTTTATCCAAACTCGTGCGGTAATTCAGATAATCCATCTGCATAACTTCACGCGCCGTTTTAGCCACCCATGTAATCACCTGATCATCTTGGAAGTAGGGTTCGGCAATCGGTTCAATCGGCATGATGCGGCCATCGACGTTGGTTGCAAAGAACACATGCTTCACGTCGCTGGATAAAACCAGATACACAATCGCGGCAATTAACGCGATGATCACACCGCCCTGCACGAGCGCCACTTTAAGCAGCGAGCGGTACCCGTCGCGGTAAAAGCTGTTACGGATTAAAACGGTTTGAACGGCATCTTGTTTATTCATGTTACCAGCGGCCCTAAGATACGACTTCTGCCATCACGAGCGGTTGCGCGCCCATTTCTTAAATGGAAAACGCAGAGCGAGTGAAGCGCCAAATGGTTGGAATCATCCAGCGCGCAGTACACAAGTAAAATTAACGATGCATGGTTTAAGAAAACTTAAGGACCCTTGGGTGCCTTAATTACATGATTGCCTTAATTAAACGCCGCCGCCCGATGATACATCAACATCCGGCAGTCCGGCTGCGGAACGATACTCAGGTGAGCCTTTGCAATTACCGCAAATGCGATTGTGGCGGCCTTGGGATTGGAAACGGCTCAAACACATCAGGCAAATGCGGTGTGAAAGCTGTGCAGGTGTGGTTTGCAGCTGCGCAGAAAGACGCGCCGCATTGCGTAAATTGGCAAGACCGGATTCTGCATCCCCTGTTTTCTTTGGCTTGCGTCCGGGTGCGAAACGACGTTGCAGGCCCAGGCGCGCGGCTCTGGTCATAACAGCAGCAACAGAGCGATTGAGGGTAACAGCAATTGATTCTGGCTTTTCGCCCTTTGACCAGAGATTGGTCAATATTTCATCCTGCTCTGTCCAGGATAGAGTCATAGTTGGCTGGGTGTTACGGAAACCACCGTCACTATTGTTATCTTCTGGATCGCCAGCAGCGGCCATGCAAATAAAGACCTTCTAATCAGTTGCGATACTGATATAGGCCATTGAAACTAAAACTGCAATAGATTCCTAAAAAGGTTTCACAAATGCCGGAATGATAATGGCCAGTACCGCAAACGGAATGAATACCAGCAATTTCATGAGGATATGAGAGGCGTTCACCTTCCCTTAATATCGCTCCTTTATACGTGAGATCTTAAATTCCCTCCTGCCCATCTCAAGAAAAGGCTGCTCCCCCATGGCTCTTCGCACCGGAAATGACACGCTTGGCACACGCCGTACCCTGACCGCTAATGGCAAATCCTATGACTACTATAGTCTTAAAGCAGCTGAGCAAAAAATCGGCAGCATTGCTGGCCTTCCTTATTCGCTGAAAATTCTTTTGGAAAATTTGCTGCGTTTTGAAAACGGCACAACGGTAAATGTCGATGACATCAAAGCGATTGCTGAATGGCTCAAGACCAAAAAAAGCGACCGCGAAATTGCATACCGTCCTGCCCGTGTGCTGATGCAGGATTTCACCGGCGTTCCAGCCGTGGTTGATTTAGCCGCGATGCGCGAAGCGGTGAAAAGTTTTGGCGGTAATGTTGAATCCGTAAACCCACTATGTGCGGTTGATCTGGTTATCGACCATTCGGTGATGGTGGATAAATTCGGTGATAAGAATGCATTCGCATATAACGTCGCCAAAGAATTCGAACGCAATGGCGAGCGTTATTCATTCCTTCGTTGGGGCCAACAGGCATTTGAAAATTTCCGCGTCGTACCACCCGGCACCGGTATCTGCCATCAGGTAAACGTGGAATATCTTGCCCAAGTGGTGTGGACCGATAAAGACCAAACCGGAAAACAAATTGCGTATCCCGATACACTTGTTGGAACAGACAGCCACACGACCATGGTGAATGGCATGGCGGTTTTGGGTTGGGGCGTTGGCGGTATTGAAGCTGAAGCATGCATGCTCGGTCAACCCACATCGATGCTTATTCCTGAAGTCATCGGTTTCAAATTAAAAGGTAAATTGAAGGAAGGTTGCACCGCGACCGATTTGGTGCTCACCGTTACCAACATGCTGCGCAAAAAAGGCGTGGTAAATAAATTCGTGGAATTCTATGGCTCTGGTTTGGATACACTTCCACTTGCTGACCGCGCAACTATTGCCAACATGGCACCGGAATATGGCGCAACCTGCGGCATCTTCCCGATAGATGCTGAAACCATTCGCTATTTGAACTTCACCTGCCGTGATGCTGACCGCGTTGCGTTGGTGGAAGCCTATGCCAAGGAACAAGGCATGTGGCGCGATGCAAGTTCACCAGACCCCGTATTCACCGATACGCTGGAACTTGATTTATCAACAGTTGAACCATCGCTTGCTGGCCCGCGTTTGCCACAAGACCGCGTTGCATTGTCAAAGGTTGCATCGGCATTCGAAGAAGATCTTAAGAAATACAAGATCGAAGGCGATGCACGTCATACCAAAACACCAGTTGAAGGCACCGATTATACAGTCACGCATGGTGACGTTGTAATCGCCGCCATCACTTCTTGCACCAACACTTCCAACCCCAGCGTGATGGTCGCAGCAGGTTTGGTTGCGAAAAAAGCGGTTGAAAAAGGGCTGACCGTTAAGCCATGGGTGAAAACATCGCTTGCCCCTGGCAGCCAGGTGGTGACCGATTATTTGAAAGCTGCTGGGCTTGATATGCCGCTGGATATGCTTGGTTTCAATCTGGTGGGCTATGGGTGCACGACCTGCATTGGTAATTCCGGCCCATTGCCTGAAGCTGTTTCTGCTGCGATTACCAAAGGTAACTTGGCAGTTGCAGCCGTGCTTTCCGGTAATCGCAATTTCGAAGGCCGCGTGAACCCGCAAACCAAAGCGAACTATCTGGCATCACCGCCACTTTGCGTTGTGTATGCATTGACCGGAACCGTGACCATCGATTTTGAAAAAGACCCGATCGGTACTGGCCGCGATGGCAAGCCCGTATTCTTGAAAGACATCTGGCCAAGCAACCAAGAAGTTGCAGCGACCGTTGAAAAATGCCTGACACCCAAAATGTTCCGAGACCGCTACGCCGATGTGTTCAAAGGACCAGAGGAATGGCAGAAGGTAAAGACCGCAACCGGTTTAACCTATCAATGGGATCCTGTTTCAACGTATGTGAAACATCCACCCTTGTTCGAAGGCATGCAAAAACAGCCAACCAAGGTGAAGGATATTTTGCGCGCAAAGCCACTTGCGGTTTTTGCAGACAGCATCACCACCGACCATATTTCACCAGCAGGAGATATCAGCGCGAAAAGCCCTGCTGGCGCATATCTCGTTGAACACAAAGTGACCAAGGAAGATTTCAATTCCTATGGCGCACGCCGTGGCAATCACGAAATCATGATGCGTGGCACCTTCGCGAATATCCGCATCAAGAATGAATTATTGCCGGGCACTGAAGGTGGCATTACCAAATATCTGCCAACAGGTGAAACCATGTCGATCTATGATGCCGCCATGCGTTACATCGCCGCCAATGTTCCATTGATGATCATCGCCGGTAAGGAATACGGAACCGGTTCCAGCCGCGACTGGGCCGCAAAGGGTACGAAATTACTCGGTGTACGTGCTGTTATTGCCGAAAGCTTCGAGCGTATTCACAGAAGCAATCTGGTAGGCATGGGCGTATTGCCGCTTGAATTCAAAAACGGTATGACACGTGCCGATTTGAAACTGGATGGTTCGGAAGATTTATCCATCATCGGCATCGAAAAGGGATTGAAGCCGCGCATGGAATTATTCCTGACGATTTCAAAAGCTGGTACGCCAGACCGTCAAGTTCCGCTGCTGTGCCGTATTGATACAGCCGATGAAATCGAATACTATGCCAATGGCGGTATTCTGCCGTATGTATTACGCGGCATGATGGCGGCGTAATCTTAGGACAAAGAAGATGTAACCGTTGTTAAAGCAGTCCTGATACACGGGGTTGCTGGCAAGAAAACGGCAGCATAGCTTGCAAGCTGTGCAAGACGCATGTTGTATGCTGCCTCTACTTTTGAAAGATGTGATGCCGCTAGATATCTCGCCGCTGGCTTCATTACCATCCGACCCGCCACAAGCGCAGGCCCGCTTGCAAAAAATGCTGACACTGCAAATTCTGTAGCTGTAGTTGTAGGAACACCCAAAACTTTGGCAGCTGCAAACATCGCAATTGGCGACAACACATGTGCGGCGACATGAACGGTTATTGCACCGTATGTTTCGCATATTCCATTCGCTAAAATAGACTGTGTCCGTGTGTTCATACGCCCATGTTAATAATGAGCCGTAGCCGTGAATAGCGCAGAATTAGTTTCAGAACGAATTAATCCAAGATATTAAAATAATCCAAAAATCTTTCCGTCTGCGCCAACGCCGATTTTTTCAGCGGCAGGTTCACGCGGCAAACCCGGCATCGTCATAATATCACCCGCCAATGCCACTACAAATCCTGCGCCTGCGCTTAACCGCACATCACGAATGGGGAATGTGAAACCTTCCGGCGCGCCCATCAGTGCCGGATCACTTGAAAAACTATATTGTGTTTTAGCGATGCAGACTGAAAGTTTGCCATAGCCATCCCTTTCAAACTGTTCCAGTTTTTTGGCGGCTTTTGCATCAATCGCCACATCCTTCGCGCGGTAGATTGTTTGCGCGATGGATTTGACTTTGTCCTTTAATGACAGGCTGTCATCGTAAATCGGTTTGAACTGGCTTGTACCGCTTTCGGCCAGTTTTACAACGGTTTCTGCCAAGCCCTTTGCGCCTTTTCCGCCCTCGCCCCAATGCGTGCATAAATGCACCGGAACACCCATCGCCTTACACGCATCTTCCACCACTTTGCTTTCTGCTGGTGTATCAGATGTAAAGTGATTAATGGCAACCACCACCGGCAGACCATATTTTTTCATGTTCTCCACATGGCGTTGCAAATTGGTAAGGCCACGCTTTACTGCATCCGTATCTTCGCGGTTTAAATCGGTCTTCAAAACGCCGCCATGAAGTTTCAGCGCGCGGATGGTTGCAACCACCACGCAAGCATCGGGTTTCAAACCCGATTGTCTGCATTTGATATCAAGGAATTTTTCAGCGCCCAAATCCGCGCCAAATCCGGCTTCGGTCACAACATAATCACCGAGCTTAAGTGCGGCATTGGTCGCGATCACCGAATTGCACCCATGCGCAATATTCGCAAATGGTCCGCCATGAATAAGCGCCGGTGTTCCTTCCAGGCTCTGCACCAGATTGGGATTAAGGGCATCTTTAAGCAGTGCAGCCATAGCGCCGGTTGCTTTTACATCTGCTGCGGTAATGACGCCGCCGCCTTGCTTTTGCGCAATGACCATTTTATCAAGGCGCGCTTTTAAATCATCGGCATCTTTGGCCAAGCAAAAAATCGCCATCACTTCGGATGCAACGGTGATATCAAATCCGTCTTCGCGTGGAATACCGTTATTTCCGAGGCCCACCACGGTTTGACGAAGGGCACGGTCATTCATATCCATCGCGCGTTTGAGGTTTATTTTGCGCGTATCCACGTTCAAGGCATTACCCCAATACATATGATTATCAAGCAGTGCGGCAAGCAGATTATGCGCCGAAGTAATCGCATGAAAATCACCGGTGAAATGTAAATTGATATCTTCCATCGGGCCAACTTGTGCATAACCGCCACCCGTTGCGCCGCCCTTCATGCCAAAGCATGGGCCAAGTGAAGGTTCACGAAGCGCAATCACGGTTTTTTTGCCGATTAAAGTCAGCGCATCGCCAAGACCAATCGTGGTGGTTGTCTTTCCTTCACCGGCTGCCGTTGGATTAATCGCGGTAACAAGCACCAGTTTGGGATTTTTGCGCGGCGGGAGTTTTTTAAGCCAAGCAAGATCGATTTTAGCTTTGGTATGCCCGTAGCGGAACAATACACCCTCGGGTATGCCTAATTTGGCGGCAATTGCTTCAATGGGCGCAAGCGGGGTTTTCTGGGCAATCTCAAGGTCGATGGTGGAAGCCATTTTTTAGTCTTTCGTTGGGCCGGCTGTTTCATATCAGCGACATAAGGTGCAAAAAATGCTTTATTTACTGATAAGGAGCGTGAGTCGCTTGGAATTATTGCATGTTGCATGCTAATAATCCGCATCAATAATTTAAGCTTTGTTGGAGTTAAAGAGTTATGGGTAACCCACATTCACATGGTGCGCAATGCAGCCATGATGCACCGCAGAAGAATGGCCAAGAAGAGTGCCACGATGAAAGCAAACGGGATTTTATCTTCATTTCAGCCGCATCGATGGCAGCCGTTGGAACGGGTGTCGTTGCATGGCCGTTTGTTGCAACCTTAGGCCCTGCAAAAGATACGCTGGCGCTTTCCACCACCGAAATCGATTTATCGCATATTCAGGAAGGCCAGGCCGTCACCGTCATGTGGCGTGGCAAGCCTGTGTTCATCCGCCGCCGCACCGCGCAAGATATCGAACTTGCCCGCAAGGTTGATAGCGATGCCGCAACATTCAATAACCTGCGTGACAAACAAAAAGATGCTGACCGTGTAAAGCAGTCCACCTTTGGCGGTAAAGAAATGCCGCAATGGCTGGTGATGGTTGGTGTGTGCACCCATTTGGGCTGCGTGCCGATGGGTCAGAAATCAACCGATATGCACGGCGATTTCGATGGTTGGTTCTGTCCATGCCATGGTTCGCACTATGATAGTGCAGGCCGCATCCGCAAAGGCCCGGCACCGCATAATCTTGCTGTTCCCACCTACACCTTCCTTTCCGAAAACCGCATTCGCATTGGCTAAGAACGCGGTTAAGTCTTCACTATACTACAAGGATTTCTTCTATGGCCGGTAACACCACCCCCACCGATTTTGGCAACCCCGTTATCAACTGGATTGATAAGCGCCTACCCATCTTCACTATGATGCAAAAAGAGTATGGAGTGTTTCCAACTCCACGCAACTTCAACTATCTGTGGAACTTTGGCGCGATTGCTATGGTCATGCTGATGGTAATGATTGCATCTGGCCTTGTGCTGGCGATGCACTACACCGCTGATACTAAACTTTCATTCAATGTAGTTGAACGCATCATGCGCGATGTGGATTACGGATGGCTTGTGCGTTACATCCACATGAACGGCGCATCCATGTTCTTTATTGCCGTTTATATTCACATCTTCCGTGGCCTGTATTACGGATCATATAAACAGCCACGCGAATTATTGTGGATTTTGGGCGTGCTCATTCTGTTGCTGATGATGGCCACCGCATTCATGGGCTATGTGCTTCCTTGGGGTCAAATGAGCTTCTGGGGCGCAACCGTTATCACCAATTTATTTAGTGCTATCCCGCTTATTGGCGACACGATCGTGACATGGCTGTGGGGTGGTTTCTCGGTTGATAATCCAACTCTTACCCGCTTCTTTGCGCTGCACTTCCTGATGCCGTTCGTTATCCTTGGCGTTGTGTTCTTGCACATTGCGGCTTTGCACGTATCGGGCTCGAACAACCCGCTGGGCATCGAACCAAAATCAGACAAGGATACCGTTCCCTTCAGCCCTTATTATACTGTCAAGGATCTGTTCGGCGTGTGCGTATTCCTGATTGTGTATGCAGCGTTTGTATTCTATGCACCAAACTATATGGGCCATCCTGATAACTACACCCCGGCTAACCCGATGGTCACGCCTGCGCACATCGTGCCTGAATGGTACTTCTTGCCCTTCTATGCGATTTTACGCTCCTTCACCATCGACATCGTTGTACCATTCACCGACATCATCATTATCTCCTCCAAGCTTGGCGGCGTGTTGCTGATGTTTGGCTCCATCGCAATGATGTTCATCCTCCCTTGGCTGGATACATCTCCTGTACGTTCGGCGCGTTTCCGTCCGTTGTATCAGAAGTTCTTCTGGTTGCACATGGCGGTATGCATCACGCTGGGCTTCATGGGCGCAAAGCCGCCTGAAGGCATCTACACGATTACCAGCCAGATTTGCACATTCCTTTACTTTGCGCATTATCTCATCGTGCTGCCAGTGCTGAACAAAATTGAAAAGCCTCTGCCGCTGCCACCCAGCATCCACGAAGCTATTCTCGCTGATAAGAAATAAGATTTGGAGTTTGTATCTATGAATCGTTTTTTTGCAGTTATCGCCCTAGCGACAACATTAATCGCATCACCCGCATGGGCGAATGAGTCAGAACATCATCTTCGCACCCCTGAAGGCGGCTGGCCGCAATCCGGGTTGTTTGGAACGTATGATCGCGGCGCATTGCAACGCGGCTTTCTGGTTTACAAGCAGGTTTGCGCAGCTTGCCATTCCATGAACCTGCTCAGCTACCGCAACCTTGCATCCATCGGCTATAGTGAAAACGAAGTGAAAGCCATTGCTTCCGAATACACGGTGACCGACGGCCCGAATGACGAAGGCGCAATGTTTGAACGCCCTGCACTGCCATCCGACCATTTCAAAGCACCGTTTGCCAATGAAAAGGCTGCACGTGCAGCCAACAACGGCGCTTACCCACCAGATTTATCGCTTATCGTAAAAGCGCGCCACGGCGGTGAAGATTACATTTATTCCCTCCTGACCGGTTACGGCACCCCGCCAGAAGATGTGAAGCTCATGCCCGGCATGAATTATAATGATGTGTTCCCGGGCCTCCAAATCGCGATGCCATCACCGCTTTCAGGCGACGACCTTGTTTCCTACAGCGATGGCACCAAAGCAACGAAGGAACAAATGGCTAAAGACGTAACGCAGTTTCTTGCATGGGCGGCAGAACCCCATATGGAAGATAGAAAGCGTTTTGGCGCACGTGCCATTATCTTTCTGCTTGTGATGGCAGGCATTTTCTATGCGGCAAAGCGCAGCCTGTGGCGTGACCTGCACTAAAAGGTTTGCATAGCCCAAAAACACAAAACCCTGCCGCAGACGCTGGCAGGGTTTTTTATTATCCCATTGAAGTGATACTTATGAGTTCACTTCTTTATAGTTGCGGCCGTTCTGGTTTGCATCGCCTGCAAGAAACCGTGCTATGCCGCGAAGAACTTTGCCTGTGACGCGGAAGAATGTTGCACAGGCAGCGTTCATACTCATGAGCATTTTTTCTAACCCTGTCTTTTCTTCTCCGATGTACATAGTCCCTCCAAAAATACATAAAGTTTTTTATAGTTTTTATGTATTGAGTATATTTCATACTGGTTAAGTATGAATTAAGAAACATGCTTAAAATAAAGGGTTTCTTAGCATTCTGATTTATAAGGGGATTTTTTGGCGCGCTAACCAAGTTAGCGGAAAAAACGCAATGCTTAATCCAATAGCGGATGGCTGGTTTTGATGTAACCAAGCGTTGCGATTAGCGGTAATGCCACCTGACTGCGTTTTCCTTCATCAACAAGATCAGCAGTGTTCAGCGCGGTTTGCATCGTGTCGCGCCAACGCTCATCTTTATAAAGGTCTTTTTCAGCACGTGCGCGCATGGCCAATATCAGCGCTTGCTGTTCTGGCTGGCTTGGGCTGGCGCGCAGATTAATCAGCTTGGTCATGATAGCAGTTGCGCGTTTAGGTTCATTGCGGCGCACTGCGGTTTCAACAAGCGTTGCATATGCTTCGGCTTTCTGATCAAGCCCCTTTAAATCGTTGATGAAGTTTTCGGTCACATCGTATTCGCCGCGCTTGCCTAATTCTTCAATCGCGGCGGAAATCGTCCATGGGTTTTGCTCCATAACCACACGCAGCATACTGAATGCGGTTTCCGGTTCGCCCATGGCCGCGGCCGCGACCGCTAATTCGGGCGGGGTGCTTTCGTCACGGTTTTCGGTCTTCACATTCGTGAACTGTTCGCTTTCAATCGCATCGTAAATTTTTTTGCCTTCCGCTTCGCGGTCGGTCAGTTTCAGCGCCTGCGCCACGATGCTCTTTTGCCAGCTGCATTGATTGTCCTCGACATAATCGCGGGCTTGGTCTGCGAATTGGCGGGCCTCGACTGCATTATTATTCCATGCCGCCTGCTTCGTCATATCCATCAGGTTGTAAAGCTTGGAGGAACAGTCGCTAATGCGCTGTGAAATTTTAAAGGACTGGTCTTTCTCGCCAATCAACATCATCGCGCGCGCAAGAAACATGAGCGACTCTTGATTATCATTGACCTTGCTCTTGGTCATGAGCGCATTGATGAATGGCAAAATAATATCGCGCGCGCGGTCGGGCTGACCCAATAGATGATAGGCAACGCCAAGCGATAGCCAATCCCACCGCGCATTCACAATCGGATGTTCAAGGGCTGGTAACAGTGTTTCAATGCGATAGAGAAAACAAGCATCGGTAGACGGACCAGTTGATGTTGCAATGCCGTGTTCAGCCAAAAAATCCTCGACATAATTACCGCGCTCGCAGGACAGGCTGCGGATACGGCTGCGGAAATCCATAATATCGAAATCACCGATAAACTGATTGGTAATCAATTGCACCGCAATCGTGCTTTCGGGATAGTCATTCACAATCTTCTTTAACGACTTGTCGGCGCCGCGCAGCAACCGTACAGCTTCACGTGTGTCATAGGTTGCCCCGGCACGGCGGATAAGCTGCATCGCTTCGGTAAAGGTGCGGTTCGCCTGTTGGTTCGGGTCATCGGCCATGACTGGCGAAGCCAAAACCACATTCAAGCAAAACAGGAGGAAGAACCGGAACACGAGATAACCAGCGATCTTGGGGCTAATAAATTGAGGAACCTCGCCAAATTAAGGTTTTCCACAGGTAAAGGCAAGACCTAGCTAACAGCTAAAGCCCATTAATTGGGCTTCCTTTGGGGTATTTGACCTTGAAGCCCAGCGTATAGCCTTTTTCCTCGTTGGGTTTCAGCGTCGTTTTCCACACCACTACGCCCAGCCGGTTATCCGGATCTTTGATGGAATCCTTGCTTGTCAAATCTTCGATTACTTCGGTTTTAACATCGCCATCATTTGAGATGGGATATTGTTCGTAAATTGTAATTGGCAAATCTGTCTTGTGCAGATTTTGCAATTTGGTTTCATATTGGCGAACAATCGTAGCATCGCCAACCAACAAGGCGGGGTTGCTGGTGTCATCCTTGATACGCTTGTACGTCACCTTCACACGGTCATCAGTGCCAAAGGACAAATCTGCTTTTTCAGATGGTCGCAGCAACGGCATAGCGGCATTGCCAATAAACGTACCATCGCGGTATTTGGAAACCGGGCCAGGGATAACCGGAAAATCGGCAGTGTTGGTTGCTTCAACAAATAAATAAGCATGCGGGTCAAGCCGCGGGGTAACACGCGCTGACAATGCCGACTTCATTTTTACGGTATTAATATAAAGCTTTGTAGCATCCGAGGTTGATTTCAAATCAATACGCCCGGGTACCTTAAATTCTGCGGCATATTCGGTGGATACAACGCTCGCTTGTTGTAACTCGGCTTCAATCGCAACGGGTTCGGGAGCCGCAGGCGCGGCAGCAGCCAGACTATCCATTGCAGCGCCGGCCGGTGCAGAGCGTTTTGCCATCTGGTTATAAGAACTTTCCATCATCGCGATCGGCGGCGGCGCATAAGTGCCCACGCGCCAATCACGCAGGGGCGGCATTTCCGAACTCATCGCTGGCCGTGCCGTGGAAAGGGTCAGCACAATATCCGACCAATCCTCACCGGTTTGTTGACGCACTTGCCCATATTGCTCAAGCGCCAACTCGCCGCCAGATGTATCGAGGCGTGCATCATAAACCGGTTGCCATGTCACACCATTGCTTTGATAGGTAAGCGTCAGCGTCACATCGCTTTCACCCGATGCTTCCAGATGAATTTGCGCATCGCGGCGTTCCATTGCTTTGGTGCTGCGCACTTGCGCCAATTCCTGATTCAATTTTTGCAGCACAACATCAATCTTGCGCAGCGCAATTCGCTTGGCCGCAAGTTCCTTTTGTGTATCCACCATACCTGTTTGCAGCAGCGACCATGCTTGCGTCCATTTTTCGGGCTGGAAATCTATCTTGGCGCCTGTGGTTACATCGCTCTTTTCTGCGCCAGCATTCACCAGCCGTGTGATAAACGATGCCCGCGTATCAAGGGCGGTGATTTCAGCTTCAATCAGCGCGCGTTCATCTTGCTTGGCTTCAACCTCTGCCATTTTGGCACGTTCAGCTTCGCCTGCCAATTCCGACAGATACACATGCTTGACTTCTACCGCGCCGATTTTGATGGCGGCCGTACCTTTTCCTTCAACACGAAGCGATGCTTCATTCACTCCTGAAGGAATATTTTTAATGGAAACGACATGCGCGCCGGATGGAACATGTGCTTTCACCTCACGTGTGATAATCGCACGATCTGGCAATACCGTTGCTGCGGTCACGCGCGATGTTGCATCGATGATGGTGGCACACGCGGCATGGCTGACCAGCATAAAACCTGAAGCCAGCAAACATAATGTGATGCGGCGTGAATGGTATTCAAACATCAAGGATCTCCTTACAGCGGAAGCGACAACCGGACATTCATAGTTTTATGTCAGTGCCTATAAAAAGCAACCGGATAGATGCAACTGTTTACGCAAAAGGCGGGCTGGATAACAGTGCAGTCATTTCCTTGGACAGAAGACCGGCAATCCGTTGGCGCTGGGCAGCATCGCGTAATAATGCTTCATCCTTGATGCTGGATAGAAAACCTGTCTCCAGAAGAATAGATGGAATATCCGGTGCGCGCAGTACCGCAAAATTGGCTGCACGAATGGGATTATCGAGTAATTGCCATTTGCCGCGTATGCCACGCACGATTTGTTTCTTGGCTTTAAGTGCGGCATTGCGCGTATGGCGCGCGGTCAAATCCATTAAAATCGCTGCAACATCCGGCTCCGTGCCTTTCAGGTCAACGCCGCCAACCTCATCCACACTGTTTTCCCGCATCGCGAGTTCGCGAGCAAATTTATCCGTACCTTTTTCAGAAAGCGAATATGCGGATAATCCGCGGGCGGCTTGGGTTGGCGCACTATCGGCATGAATGGAAATGAATAAATCAGCACGGGCTTCACGCGCGATGTTCACGCGCTCCTTGAGCGGCAGGAATACATCACTGCGCCGTGTGAGCTTGGCAAGCACATTCCCGCCCTGATTAAGGTTATCGACAAGACGCCGCGAAATATCGAGCGTTACGTCCTTTTCATAGGTGCCATGTTTGCCAATTGCGCCGGGGTCATGGCCGCCATGGCCCGGGTCAATCATAATCAGCCGTGGGGGTTTGGGCTTGCGGCCGGGCAATTGGCCGTTGTTTTTATCGGTATTTTTACCAAGGGCCGCAACCGTCTGGGCAAACGACTTGTGTGGCAAAATAAGGCACGAGCTCAAGGCCATCGCGCAGCCGGCCAACTGCATGAATTGCCTGCGGCGCAGTTTTAAATCGTTTTCTTGGTCAAAGGAGATGTCGTCGTCCTGCACGGGGGTATGCCTATCCGAATCAATATTCGAACATCATGCCAAGAACATCGTATAAAGAACAGGGGGCAGCATCGGGAATAAATCGTATTTAGAGGTTATTAAGGTGTTTATGTGACCAATAGAGTGTGCCTTCTGCCCACTTCAAAGATTCTTGAAACATTATGCAAAACCTCCTTCTGCTTGCTGCCTTATTTTTTTCCGCATTTTTTTCCATTGTTCTTCAGGCGCCGACTGTGTTCGCGGCATCCAATACGGAAGGATGCAATAATTACGTCCCGACCGAGGTGGATGTAAAAGTTCAATACGATGAAGTGGATTATGATTACACAACGCCGATGCTCAAAATCCGCGATTTATCGGAAGGTGGAAAAGGCAAAGACAGTCTTCACAGCGAAGCATGGCCCGTTGGACTTTCAACAGGCGAGATGTATTTTCGCGTCAACAGCGACATCATGAAAATGCGCGCAGGCTACAGCCAGACCACCTGTGGCCAGATTAAATCCATTCAGGTCGAATTCGGGTTTAAAGACAACAAGATTTATGTGGCCAAGGAATTCCCCAAACGCTCCTGCCCATTCAAAGTTGTGCTCGCGCATGAAGAAAAACACAAAGCCGTTGATCGCGCGCTTCTGGAAGACCATTCCGAAAAAATCCGCATTGCGATGCGTGACATCGCAAAGAAAATCGGCGTAGTGCAATCCGCATCTGCCGTTGTGGTGGAAGACCAGATTAATTCGGTCCTAAACCAGGAAGTTAATAAGCTGATGCGCGGCGTTGAAGATGATTTGAAAGAACGCCAGAAGGAAGTGGATACAAAGGAAGAATACCAGCGCGTTACCGATAGCTGCGAAGGCCGCACCATGGAAATCGTGCAGCAGCGTTTGGAATTACTGGAAGAATCCCATCCCGGCATTACCAAGGTCAGACAGGGCAGCCGCTAGACCGGACGAACAATCAATAAAAAAAGCCTGAAGGGTTTCTCCTTCAGGCTTTTTATTTCAGGGGGATCTTATTTTTGCGCAAAAAAAGTTTTGTGCAACAATCCGCCAATTAAACCGCCAGCAAGCGGCGCAACCCAGAATACCCAAAGCTGTTCAATAGCCCAGCCGCCTACGAACAACGCCTGACCCGTTGAACGCGCAGGATTGACGGATGTATTGGTTACGGGAATGGAGATTAAGTGGATAAGGGTAAGCGCAAGGCCAATCGGGATTGGCGCAAAGCCGGCAGGCACGCGGCTTTCGGTTGCACCCAAAATCACCAGCAAGAATAACGCGGTCAGCACCACTTCGATTATAACGCCCGCTTGAAACGTATAGCCCGCTGGTGAATGTTCGCCATATCCGTTGGCTGCAAAGCCGCCAATCGATGAATCAGCTTTACCCGTTGCAACAAGATAAATCACACCCGCCGCCGCACATGCGCCAAGCACTTGCGAAATCACATAGGGCACAAAATCCTTCCATGAAAAACGTCCGGCCACTGCCAAACCAAACGATACCGCCGGATTAAAATGGCCACCCGAAATCGGGCCGAAGGCATAGGCGCCGCATAATACGGTTAAACCAAACGCCAACGAGACGCCGGTAAAACCGATACCAAGGGTTGGAACAGCCGCTGCTAACACGGCGCTACCGCAACCGCCCAGCACAAGCAAAAAGGTTCCAAAAAATTCCGCTAAAAGTTTGTTGGGTGTTGAGTAAGTCATAAGGTTACTCCGATGTTGATTGAGGGGAGGCAGGCAAGGATTTCAGCGTGACCCAGTTCGCAGCAACGGGCAAGAATTCAGCTTCGCATTTGCAGCAAAGCAGCTAGGAAAATCAACCGATTATAGCGGATTAAGCGATTAGCAACGCGGGAAGATTAGTATATTTTCAAGAGGATGTATTAAAAGTGGTATCAAGGATCGATGAACAGCCGCGCGCTACACGCGCAAACGGCCAGACAAACCGCCCACGACTTATCGTGCTGGGCGATTCCATTACAGCGCATATAACAAGCGATCTGCAACGTGCGTTGCAACAGCATGGATCCAATTTGCGCGTGGATAACCGCGCGGTAGGCGGCAGCGCCATTTCCTATAACCGCAGTGACCGCAACTGGCTGCGCGATGGGCCGATGATTGCCGCAGGCATAAGACCCGGTGATGTGGTGTTATTCAATATCGGTCACAATGATTTTTATACGATGGGCAAACGCGCGGGCTGGGATAACCAGTTTCTGCATCGTAACCCCGGCTATATGAACAAGGCCACGTTCTTGCAACATTATGAAAACCTTATTCGTGAATTCCAGAACAACGGTGCGCGCGTGATTGTTGCAGGGCCCGTTCCTTATCTACGACCCAATGCGGGCGCAGCGCCGTTTTTAGAAACACATCATCAAGCGGCGCTTGACCGCATTCCCGAATTATCACGCGAGCTTGAGAATTTGAGCAAACGGCTGAATGTACAATTTATACCAAGTCTGGATAACCGCGCACTGCATGACAAATCATCGCGCGTCCCCGACGGCTTGCATTTAAACGCTGAAGGAATGCGCATTTTTTCCCAGCAGATTGCAAGCAATCTTGTAAACCCAACCCCGCGTCCCGCAGCAATTGCCGCCGCAACGCCATCATCCACGCCCACGACCAAGCCGTTTGTGATGCACCGGCATAATTCGGCTTAGATTTTTTAAGTGCTAACCGCGCTCATATATTTGCGTCAGCTTTTTTAAATTAAGCTTACATGTGTACGATTAATGCGGCAAATATAACTAAGCTAAAAGGGCATCTCTTTCGAGATGCCCTCTAGTTCTCAAGACAGTCTACCCAAAGGTAGATAGCTGAAGCCATTTAGGACGGAATTTCCATCCAAACCCCAGACTAACCTTAAAGATCGACTGGCTGGCTTCGAGAGAGAAAAATGCACAAATCATGTGCTATCTCCAATACTCGTGTGCGGGGTCCCTTACGGTAGTCGACACGCACATAAGGCCAACTGTAGAGGTTTTTTTAGTTTTTTGTCGGCTTGTGACCTCTTAACACGTTTCGACTATCTCGTTTGCAAGGAGAGACCTAGATCTAATCCTGCATATTTCAACTCTAAGATTAAAAAAATTAAATCTGAATTATAAAAAACTGGTGGACCCTAGCGGGATCGAACCGCTGACCTCTACAATGCCATCGTAGCGCTCTCCCAGCTGAGCTAAGGGCCCTTTTTGCATCTTGTGCAATACGTAGCGGCAATATGCTGATTTTACCGCATCAATGCAAGAGGCTTAATTAACTGCCATATTATCAATAAGGCGGGTCGCGCCAAGGCGCGCCGCAACAAAAAGCCGCACAGGATTATCAAGGCTGCGCACGGGCGCCAAGGTGCTGGCATCAGCAAGTTCCAGATAATCTACCTTAAAGCCGTTTTCAAATAACCCAACGCGCGCGGCCTTTAATGCGTCTTCAATGTTATCACCCGCCATGATTTCGTCGGCCACGCTGCGCAGCGTGATATTCAGCAATGACGCTTTTGCCCTATCCGCTGCATCGAGATAACGGTTGCGCGACGAGAGCGCGAGGCCATCTTCTTCCCGCACTATCGGCACACCGGTGATGCGCGTTGGAATATCCAGATCACGCGCAAGACGTTTGATGACTTGCAATTGCTGCCAATCCTTATCGCCAAAAAATGCTTCATCCGCTTGCACCTGATTGAGTAATTTAGTGACCACCGTTGCAACGCCTTCAAAATGCCCGGGGCGAAACGGGCCACATAAATAATCGGTCAGGCCAGTGACACTCACCTTGGTTGCAAACCCATCCGGATACATTTCGGTTGCTGTTGGCGCGAACAGCATATCCGCGCCCGCATCTTTCAATAACTGCGCATCCACATCCAGCACGCGGGGGTATTTGGCAAAATCTTCATTCGGGCCAAATTGTTTTGGGTTCACAAAAATGCTCACCACCGTTTTATGGCCAGCCTCCAGACTTTTCTTAACAAGGC
Source organism: Alphaproteobacteria bacterium (assembly GCA_033762625.1). Taxonomy (NCBI): domain Bacteria; kingdom Pseudomonadati; phylum Pseudomonadota; class Alphaproteobacteria; species Alphaproteobacteria bacterium. Next base: position 168,788 of record JANRLI010000005.1, on the reverse strand, counting down.
TTAGATGCCCTTCATGCAATGCGCCCATGGTTGGCACAAACCCAATGGTTGCGCCTTGGCTGCGCCACCGGGCCACCAATTCGCGGCATTGCGTTATCTGTTCTATACTTATTAATCGTCCATGGGGCATTCGCTACTCACTTGCTTTTTAAAGGGGCTAGCTATAGGTTGCCGCCCCATACCACTAAGTATAATGCCCAGATGGCGGAATTGGTAGACGCGCTAGTTTCAGGTACTAGTGATTGAAAGGTCATGGAGGTTCGAGTCCTCTTCTGGGCACCATTACAGCTTCAGCGTGAAGCATCTATTTATACGACGTGTAACATACCGCTCACCAGATGTTTTTAATCAAGCTTGTTGATCTTTGTCCAGAATTGTAAGCTCTTTTCATGCGTTTGCTTTGCATCCTACTTGTTTTTGTTTTCACACTCACAAGCCTGCCTTTAGCTGCAGGTATGTGCGTTGAAACTGGTGCAGGAAAGATTGAATCACGTTGCGATGATAAGGGCAACATCGCAGCTGATACTGATCATTGCCCCTGCTGCGCTGAGCAACCACAAAACATGTTTCCCTCATTTTATCAGTCTTTCCTTACCAAGCAGCTTGGCAAACTCTTGCCTGCTTTTGAGACTTCTGTCTCCAGCCGCAATGTTGCACCGCTTCTAGAGCCACCCATCGTTTAGGTCGTTTTTGTTTTTTCTTACAATAACAACCTTCCAGAAGGAGTGCGCCATGCGCCATTTATTTACGTTCTTAATTATTTTTCTTTTTGCTTCACCCCTCTTCGCACTTGAAGTAACCGAGTTAAAAACCAAACTATCCACTGACCGCGTCCTCGGCAAAGAAAGCGCCAAAGTTACACTGATTGAATATGCTTCGCTGTCATGTTCACATTGTGCCAAGTTTCATGCAGAAACCATGCCTTCCATCCAGAAGGATTATATCGACACAGGCAAAGTACGGTTCATCTATCGCGACTTTCCGTTGGACGCCAAAGCGCTCATTGCAGCAAAATTGGCACATTGTGCAGCAAAACAAAGCGGTGATGAAAAATACTTTGCTGCCGTGAAGTTGCTATTTGAAAAGCAAAAAGAGTGGACAGCGGCTGAAGACCTTAATGATGCTCTTTTCGGTTATAGCAGCAATCTGGGTCTTGATCGCAAGGCACTGGAAACGTGTTTTGCCGATAAGGATCTGGACAAAAAAATCGCTGCGAGCCGTCTTGATGGAACAAAAATGGGTGTGAGTTCCACGCCTAGCTTTTTTGTGAACGGTGAGGCTGCAGAGGAATTCCACACACCTGTTGAAGCTGCCAAAACAATCGATGCGGTATTGGCAGGAAAGTCGCTTGATCAGGAACGTAAGGAAACGGCAGCAAAAGCCTTGAAAGTTCAACCCACTGACCTTGTGCTTGGCAAAGAAAATGCCAAAGTCACTGTGATCGAATATCTTAATGTGGGATGCCCACACTGCGGCAGTCTTCACAAGTCACTGCTTTCAAGCTTGCAAAAAGAATATATCGACACCGGTAAAGTGCGCTTGGTATTTCGTGAACTGCCGATGGCAAGCTCTGCATTTCATGCGTACCTACTGGCGCATTGCAAAGGCAAAGAGCATTTCTTTGATATGCTAAATGTATTAATTGAAAATAACGCATGGTCTGCAACCCATGCGTTTATGGGCCCATTGCGTGCCGCAGCGGAAGCAGCGGGCATCACGAAGGATGCGTTTTACACTTGCATGGAAAACAAAGGGGTTGAAGCCCGCATCACTGAAAATGTTGCTATGGCTCAGCAAACATTGAAAATAAACCATTCCCCCACTATCTTCGTGAATGGCGAGCAACTTGGCCATGTCGATAACGCACAAGATGTGATTAGCTGGATTGATGCCGCGCTGAGGAAATAGAGAAAAAATGGGCAAGGATTGCTGTGCTATAACCCCAGAACCCGGTGATGATACACCTGCATATCGCCGGGTACTTTGGGCCGCGTTTATCATCAACCTTGTCATGTTTTTAATCGAGCTTGCCGCTGGTCTTGCGGCAGGCTCGGTTTCTCTTCAGGCAGATGCGCTCGATTTTTTTGGCGATGCCGCCAATTATATCATCAGCTTGTTCGTTTTAAATATGGCGTTGCATCAACGGGCGCAAGCATCGCTCCTGAAAGGTGCCGCGATGGGATTATTTGGACTATGGGTTGCTGGCGCAACTGTTGTGCAAACCATTCTTGGCACTCTTCCGCACGCAACTACGATGGGGGTTGTCGGGCTTGCTGCATTCGCCGCAAATGGGCTCGTGCTTGTACTTTTATGGAAATACAAATCAGGGGATAGTAATCGTCAGTCAGTTTGGCTTTGTACCCGCAATGATGTTATCGGCAATCTCGCGGTTATACTTGCAGCTTTGGGCGTATTAGGCACGGGGACTAGCTGGCCAGATATAATTGTTGCGGCGATTATGAGCGGCCTTGCTTTGCATAGTGCGTGGCTTATTGTACATAAAGCCTGCACAGAATTAAAAACATCTTAGGTAATCAAGGTATTGTTTTATAAAAACATCAAAAAATATTGGTCTTTCGACAGCCGATGATATAATTAAACAATACATGAATGCCATGTTGGCCGCATTTACATTCACTTCCTTGAGAAACTGACACTCCAATGAACAAACTTAAAACAATACGCATCATTGCATGGCTGGTGATTGCCGTTCTGGGCATCTGGTTTTTGGTGAAGCCGCCGATCAATACGAATGGTGCGCAAGAAGCCCCCGTTCCTGTCATGGATGTGAAGGAACCCTTTGCCATGCTGAACCACAAAGGCAAACCGGTGACTGAGGCTTTTGTCACAGGCAAACCTAGCATGATTTTTTTCGGTTTTTCTCATTGCCCTGCGATCTGCCCCGGCGCGATGGCGGATATGGGCATTTGGCTGGAGAAATTGGGCAAAGATGCATCGCGCATCAATCCTGTTTTCGTTTCGGTTGATCCTGAGCGCGATGATGTAAAGCGCCTTTCCAGTTTTTTAAAATCATACGATAAACGCATCACGGGTTTAACCGGAACACCCGAACAAGTTGCCGCCATTACCAAAGCATATGGCATTTATTATAAAAAAATGCCCCCCATGAATCCTGAAAATGGGGATGGCGGCGATTACATGGTGGACCACAGCGCCAGCATCTATCTGTATGACAAGAACCGCCGTCTGATCAGCACCATCGATACGACAGAAGACCGCGACATCGCCTTTGCAAAAATAAAAAAGCTGATTGCAGAAAACCAATAGAAATTGCCAAAGAAATCTGGCGCTTCCGGTTTGTGCTGGACAATACGGCTTAGCTTGTCTTTATTACATTTTAATCATTCTAGCTTAGATAAGTCCTCCCATGATCCATCTCCACAAAAACGACCTTCCGGCAAATATTGATTTCGGTTCCATCGTTGCGATGGATACGGAGACCATGGGGCTTAATCCACAACGTGACCGTTTATGCCTTGTGCAGCTTTCCGACGGGAATGGCGATGCGCATCTTGTGCAATTTGCAAATGGTGATTATTCAGCGCCTAATTTGAAAAAACTTTTGACTAATCCGAAAGTGACCAAGCTGTTTCATTTCGCGCGGTTTGATATCGCATCGATGCAGGCTTATCTCGGTGTTATGACTGGCCCCATCTATTGCACTAAAATTGCATCACGCCTTGCCCGTACATTTACCGACCGTCATGGCCTAAAAGATTTAACGAAAGATTTGCTGGGCATTGAAATTTCCAAGCAACAACAAAGCTCAGATTGGGGCGCTGCCGAACTTTCCAAGGAACAGCTGGAATATGCGGCATCCGATGTCATGCATTTACACGCGCTCAAAGTAAAACTAGACGTCATGCTGCAACGCGAAGGCCGCAAGGAAGTGGCGGAAGCCTGCTTTGCCTTTCTTCCTATCCGCGCCGCGCTGGACCTTGCAGGCTGGCCCGAAACCGATATTTTTGCGCACTAAACCCTTATTTCCCCTGAATTATTTAAAGTTGCCTTATTGTGGGCATTAGCCCATTTTATGCTTCATAAAATGAGGTCATAAATGGCGCACGCAGCTGCAAAACTTACCAATCCCGTTGATCATGCCAAGGATGTATTGGCAACCGAAATCCGTGCGCTTCAGGAACTTAGCGCCAGCCTTGATGAACGCTTTGCCAAAGCGGTTGAAATCGTCAGTGGTATCAAAGGCCGCGTTGCCGTAACCGGCATCGGCAAAAGTGGTCATGTGGCCCGCAAGATTGCTGCAACCATGGCATCCACCGGAACGCCTGCATTCTTTGTTCATCCCGCCGAAGCCAGCCATGGCGATATGGGCATGATTACGCGCGATGACTGCGTGCTCGCGCTTTCCAATTCCGGTGAAGCAAGCGAGCTATCAGACATTATTGCTTACACCCGCCGTTTCAGCATTCCGCTTATTGCCATGACCAGCGGCAAGGATTCCAATCTTGGCGGGCAATCCGATTTGGTATTGGAAGTTCCAAAAGCAGCCGAAGCATGCCCCATGGGTCTTGCGCCCACATCATCCACCACCATGATGATGGCGCTGGGCGATGCACTCGCGGTTGCGCTGCTGCACCGCAATGGCTTTACCAGCAGCGATTACAAGGTATTTCATCCAGGTGGCAAGCTTGGCCGCAAATTACTATTGGTGCGCGATATCATGCACACCGGCGAAGCTGTTCCGGTGGCTGCACCAACAACCAAGGTCAGCGATATTATCCTGATTATGACCAATAAAACCTTTGGCTGCTGCGGCATAATTGATACCAACAATATTTTGCAAGGTATCATCACCGATGGCGACTTGCGACGTCATATGAAAGATAATTTATTGCAGCTTACAGCGCAGGACATCATGACACGCGCCCCCAAAACCATCGGGCCGCATGCCTTAGCCGTCGAAGCATTGGGCAAGATGAATGAAAAGAAAGTCACCAGCTTTTTCGTGCTGGATGAAAAAAATGCGGTGCAGGGCATTATCCGCATGCATGATTTGTTAAAGGCAGGTATTGGTTAAATGACCGATGACACCCCCAAGACAGACTGGTTGATGCCGGAAACCCGTGTCGTAAGTGCGGGCGCCATCACGCGCTATAGCCGTATTGTGGGCAGCCTTAAACTTATCCTGCCCATTTCCGCTGCATGCATTTTATTGGTGCTGGTTGTCCTGCCGAATGTAAATGGCAGTAATGTTGAACCAAAAAAATTAACTGCAATGGATGCCGCTATGGTGGCGCCTGTTTACACAAGTCATGATGCGCAAAACCGCCCTTATGAAGTAAAAGCGGATACCGCGCGCCAGCAACCCAATGCCGCAGGCGTTACCGATTTATCAAACCCCAAAGCACGAATTGATTTGGATAACGGCAAAACCCTTGATGCCGAAGGCAAAGGCGCGCAATACAATGAAAAAAGCGGCACGCTGAATGTTCAAAAAGGAATCGTCCTTCGCCATAGCGATGGCACGACCTTTACGACCGAAGAAGCGCATATTGATATGAACAGCAAAAATGCCGAAGGTAACAAACCCGTTACCCTTCAGGGCAATTTCGGCGAAGTAAAAGGCGAAGGATTTAAAGCGATTGATGGTGGCAAAACCATTATATTCACAGGCCAAACATCGGCAAAATTAAAGATGGGTAGCGGTTCATCAGGTGGTGGCTTGCCTTCTATAAGCAATCAAGGGCAAAATGTACCCACGCCAGCAACACCCGTTCAACCAGCGCAGCCAGCATCCAAGCCATAACCGATGAATTATTTTTTACTTCTTGCTTTGATGCTGATTGCACTTCCGTTAAATGCGGAGCCTGTGCCACCGGTAAAAGGCGCAACCAGCCAGCCCGATGCTGCATTTATTCCCGCGCCTGCTGATGCGCCTCTCGCATCACAATCCCCCGCACCAGCCAATAAACAACCTGCACCTAATCTGTTTGGCGGCAAAGCGGGCGATGATGCGATTGATATCACCGCCGATAAAAGCCTTGAATGGCATGAACAGGAGCGTGTTTATATTGCTTCGGGTCACGCCAAAGCCAAAAAGGGCGATGTCATGATTGAAGCGGATGTTTTAAAAGCCTATGACCGCAAGAAACCCGATGGCTCCAGCGAAGTATGGCGCTTAACAGCCGAAGGCGGCGTAAAGGTAACGGGCAAAACACAAACGGCTATTGGCCAGACAGCCGAATATGATATCGACACCCGCAAGGCTATTTTGCGCGGCGATAATCTGAAATTCCAAACCGCAACCGATACCGTTACGGCACGTGATAGCCTTGAATATTGGGAAATTGAAAACCGTGCGATTGCCAAGGGCGATGCGCTCGCGGTACGTGAAGGCCGCCAAGTGCATGCCAATGAATTAATCTCTCAATTCAAAAAGAATGCAAAGGGCGAATTGGAAGCGGACACGATGACCGCGAATGGGAATGTCCATATTACGTCTGCCAAGGATGTCGTAATCTGTGACCAGGCCATCTATTACGTAACACCCAACACCGCTACGCTGAATGGTAATGTATTTATTACCCAAGGTTCCAATCAACTGAAGGGTGATAAGGTCGAAGCAAATTTCAAAACCGGCACCAGTAAAATTATGAATACCGGCAAGGGCCGCGTGCATGCGCTTATCCGCTCCGCCAAGGGCAAACCGGTACAGCCAAGCGATAAGCCATAGCCATGAACATCAAACCCATATACTTAAAAGACAAGCATGGCGAGATTACCACCGATGCGCTGCCGATTGTCAGCGACACACCGGGCTTAGCGGCATTCAATATCGCCAAACATTATAAAAACCGCCCTGTCCTGCGCGATGTAAGCCTTGATGTGCAGCGCGGTGAAATTGTGGGCCTGCTGGGGCCAAACGGCGCGGGTAAGACAACTTTCTTTTATATTCTAACCGGCCTTATTAATGCTGATGCAGGCATTATGACATTAGATGGCCATGACATCACCGGCCTTCCCATGTATCGCCGCGCACGTTTGGGTATCAGTTATCTGCCGCAGGAAGCATCCATTTTCCGCGGGATGAATGTTGAGAATAATCTGCGCTCCGTTCTTGAAATCCATGAAAAAGACCAACACCGCCGCGAAGCGATGCTGGATAGTTTATTGGCCGAATTTTCCATTACGCATCTTCGCCGTGCACCTGCACTTGCACTGTCGGGGGGTGAACGCCGCCGCGTTGAAATCGCGCGGGCCCTTGCCACCCGCCCCAGCTTCATCCTGCTGGATGAACCCTTGGCAGGTATCGACCCGATTGCGATTTCCGATATTCGTGAACTTATTTTGCATTTAAAGGCCCGGGGTATTGGCGTTCTGATTACCGACCACAATGTGCGGGAAACCCTTGATTTAGTTGATCGCGCAACCATTATTCACGATGGAAAAGTGCTGATGGAAGGCGCACCATCGGCAATTATTGCCCATGACGATGTGCGCCGTGTTTACCTTGGCGAAAGGTTTCGTCTGTAAGATTTTCCGAATTGGAACAATTCTTGCATAGAAACCGGAAATCGTCATGGCTAGCCCTCAAGGTAACCCTCAAGCACATAATCCCCGTATGGAAATGCGTGGCTCGCAGGCTCTCCAGCAAAACCTGGTGATGACCCCCCAGCTGCAGCAGGCGATTAAACTTCTACAAATGTCCAATATCGAATTATCCAGCTACCTCGAAACCGAAATGGAAAAAAATCCTTTATTGGAAAAGGCGGACGACACATCATTTGATGCAGCCTTTGAAAATGATGCCGGAGAAGAAATAAAAGATGATGGTAAAATTATTGCTGCCGATAAAGCCAGCGATCAGGGTAACTATGAAAGTACAAGCGAAGATAGCAGCGATGAAGGGTCATGGAACCTTTCTTCCCAAAGCCGTAGCGCTGGACATGATGGCCGTAATGAAGATGCGGGCGAACATGAAAGCACGCTTTCCCACGGCGTTAGCCTGCGCGACCATTTGATGGGCCAGATGCAGCTGGATGTGGTTGACCAGCGCGAACGCATGATTGCGCTTATGCTCATGGATAGCCTTGATGAAGCCGGTTATATGACCGCTGACATCAAGCTGATGGCAGAAAAACTCGGCTGTGAAGTACAAAAAATTGAAGATGTATTGCTCCGTCTGCAAAAATTCGAACCCGTTGGTATTTTCGCCCGCAATTTAAAAGAATGCCTTGCCCTGCAATTGAAGGAAAAAGGCCGCTTTGATCCCGCGATGCAAGCCATGGTCGAACACCTTGATCTATTGGCAGCGCGCGAAAAAGACAAATTGATGAAGTTGTGCGGTGTGGATGCCGAGGATTTTGCAGAAATGGTCAGCGAAATCCGCTGCCTCAACCCAAAGCCAGCGCTGGCGTTCGATCATGATACCGCGCCAACCATCATTCCTGATGTGTTGATGCGTGGCTCTGCCGCCAAAGGCTGGGTGATTGAACTCAATCAGGAAACATTACCCCGCGTTCTGATTAACGAAAGCTATTTATCAAAAGTACAAGGTCAGGTTATCAAGAAGCAGGAAAAGGATTACTTATCCGAACGCGTACAATCGGCTAACTGGCTGGTGCGCGCCCTTCATCAACGCGCCACCACTATTTTGAAAGTTGCTAGCGAAATCGTGCGGCAGCAAGACATGTTCTTCCAGCACGGCGTTGAATTTTTGAAACCCATGACTCTTCGCGATATTGCGAGCATCATCGGCATGCATGAATCCACGGTCAGCCGCGTAACATCCAATAAATACATTGCAACGCCGCGTGGCATGTTTGAACTTAAATACTTCTTCTCGGTTTCGATTAATGGGTGCTCTGGCTTAAGCGCCCATTCTGCCGAATCCGTTCGCCACAGAATTAAGGCATTGATTGAAGGTGAAACACCAAACGCTGTTTTATCGGATGAGGATTTGGTAAAAATTCTAAAACGTGAAGGCGTCGAAATTGCACGCCGCACCGTTGCGAAATACCGTGAAGCCATGCACATCGCAACGTCTGCGCAACGCCGCCGCGAAAAGCGTATTAAAATCTAATCATTTATTTTATGCACAGCTTTTATCAGGCGAATTATCTGCTTTTGTTCTAATGATTAAGCCTAAAATAACCATGAAAAAGATAGTTTTCTTGACAGCTTTTCGCATTCGCAGCATCATACTGGCATGAAAACATTATTGACCTGTTACCCCACGAACCCAGCCGCTTATTCCAACCTCATCGGTTGCACATTTTAAAAAAGCACGGCGGGGGTCAATCCAACATCCATCATTGATTTCAATAAGAAGGGTCTAAAAAACCAATGACGACACATGCACAACTGCCAGATAACGACGCAGCGCCAACCGAATTGAAGATTCAAGTCAAAGGCAAACAGATTGATGTCGGCGACAGCCTTCGCCAGCACGTCCAGCAGCATCTGTCCGATGTGGTAAGCAAGTATTTCAATACTCCCCTTGATGCCACCGTTGTATTCTCGCGCGAGGCCCATTTGTACCGCGCCGACATTTCCGTACATGCCGCACGGGGCATTATGTTGCAAAGCAATTACGCGGCGAATGATCCTTATCCCGCTTTTGATGAAGCAGCTGGCCGTATCGCCAAGCGTCTCTCTCGCCATAAAAAGCGGTTGCTTGATATGCACCAACATCAAGGTGACAAGCACGCCGCCTTTGAAGCGATGGTTGCGCGTAAATATGTTTTAAATCCTGAGAACGAAGAATCCGGCGCTGCCAACGAGGCGCACACCCCGCTTATTGTTGCAGAAACCACCACCAATATTGAACATCTCACCGTCAGCGAAGCAGTGATGAAGCTTGATTTGGCTGAATTGCCAGCATTACTTTTCAACAATCGCGCGCATGGCAAGCTGAACATGGTTTATCGCCGCGCCGATGGACATATTGGCTGGGTTGACCCCGCCAACGCCCCCCAAAACACTGCGTCAAAGAAATAAAAACGGTGTTCCATGCTCGCACGCAAACAAGAAACATCCGAAAACAAAAACCCGGAAAAGAAAATCATGACCAAACGTGAACCAAACGATGGCCTTATTCGTGAAGGGCATATTCTTGCCAATCTGGATGTCGAGAATAAAAAACAGGCGCTACACGAACTTGCAAAGCTCGCAGCGCCGATTACAGGTCTTTCCGAACATGTGGTGTTTGATGTGCTATTTGCCCGTGAAAAACTGGGCACAACTGGCGTCGGCCACGGCATTGCCATTCCACATGGCAAGGTTGAAAACACCGATAAAGTATTCGGGTTCTTTGCCCGTTTATCGCAGCCGATTGATTTCGAAGCGATAGATGAAAAGCCCGTTGATTTGTTGTTTATGCTGCTTGCACCCCATGATGCCGGCGCAGACCATTTAAAAGCACTTGCCAAAATAAGCCGTATGTTCCGTGAAAAGGCGTTCTGCGACAAGTTACGCGCTGCCAGCGATGCCAAGGCTCTCTACGCCCTGCTTTCGGAAGGCGAAAAGAATGTGGAAGCCGCCAACTAAAGATAAAAAAACGGTCCCGAAAAAAGTCGGTACCAAGAAAGCAGCAGCAAAACCTGCTCCCAAAAAACCTGTCGAATTGCCAAAGATTGAAATCAACAAGGACCAGCTATTTGCCAACGTCAAACGCATTGGCCTTAAATACGCAAAAAATCCGTTGGTGTGGGTTGGCATCGTCAGTGCCATTGCTTACCTTGCGGTTGAAATGCCTGCATGGGAACGTAAATCAAATTTCTATGAAGTTGTACGCTCGGGCCGCGCGGGTTATCTGTGCCTCAGCCATGAAAATTCTGTGTTTGAACGCTCGGGAATGACCAAACCGTTTAATACAACCAAAAGCTATTTGCGCTTTGACCGCGGCACCTTTATCAAGGATTTTTTGAAGCGCGATGAAACATCGCTCGCCTTTCTTGCTGTGGCGGTTGATTTAAATGGCGGTGTCTATTGGTCGGAAATGACCGAAAAAGAAAACGCGAAACTTTCCAAGCAGTTTAAAATCGATTTGGGAACATGCCTGGCAGCGCCAAATACACATTTCACTATACCTGGCGTATATTTCGTAACCAATCAATAACGTGAAACGGGCAAACGCCCTAGTGAACCGACAGTGGTTCCATCTCGTGCTGGCGCACGGTGGCAAATGCCAAATCGCGCGTGTTGATGACGGTAAGTGGTGTGCCGTCTGCCGCATGCACGGCATGCAATTTTTGTCCTTCAACATCAACGGTCTTGACGTAAGCCATATCTTCAAGGCCAAAACTGTTAAAGTCTTGGCGTGAAATTGTTTTTTTCAATTCACTGTTCTTGCTTGGCAGATCACGGCTCATGAACACCCTCAATCGTTGAAGGACGTATTCTAAGCCCATAGAAGATAATGAATGATTAAAGACCGTTTCAGTATTCTTAACAGAAGATTAACTGCCACAAGACTGGGTTATATACATGCGTAAACACTGATGAACTCAGCGTTCGTTGTTATGGTCGGTCTTGATGGAAACCCGGTTATTTGACGGCGTGTGGCCTTTGGTAATGGGAATCGACTGGATTTTTGGTTCAACCACCGGGCGGCGCAAATCAATATTCAGAAGGCCATTATCAAGATATGCGGCACCAATTTCGATGCCTTCCGCTAGCACAAAGATCCGCTGGAATTGGCGCGCGGCGATTCCCTTATGCAAAAAAATCCGCTGCGGGTCTGGGGAAGATTCTTCGCGCGCGCGTCCGCGAATGACCAATTGGCTGTCTTCGGTGTGCACCGATAAATCGTCCATACCAAAACCGGCCACCGCCAAGGTAATGCGCAACGTATGCTCGCCTGTCTGCTCGATATTATAGGGCGGATAACTATCGCTACCCTTGGTGCATCGCTCAAGGGTGCGTTCGAACTGGTCAAAGCCAAGCAATAAAGGGCTGCTGAAGATGGATAATCGTGTGGTCATGCGACATTATGTGGCTCGCAAACCCTTAATTGGCAAGTGCTTATCGATTAAAAAAGGCCTAAACATTAACGATTGCATTTAAAAGCAAATTGGCCTTAATTCGCCCATCATCCATAGACGAGGTTTCTTATGTCCCACGCCGCGTTTTCAGTCCACGAAATCCCCACCCAGCCACCTCTAAAGATCGGCTCTCCCGAGCATAAGCACGCCTTTTGCCGCATGCTGCTGGATACCTTCGATGCGTATAAGCCGGCGGTTATCGAATGGCCAAAACTGGAGCCCGATGCGTTGCAACGCATTACATCGCTGCCCTTTTGGGATGTGGCCGTGCAAACCGAAGGCTTTGCATCCATTCGCGTGCAACGCCTTGCCGATACATTGAATGACACCTTGCTGAAAGAAGCCGTAGCACTGAACGCGTTCGAAGAAGCGCGTCATAAACATGTGCTGGAACACATGATCAATGCCTATGGCATCACCTTAAAACCCGAACCTGAATACAAAGCTGATAAAGATCCTGAATGGGCGTTCCTGCGCACGGGGTATGGTGAATGCTTTGACAGCTTTTTTGCATTTGGTCTGTTCGAACTTGCCAAGCGCTCCGGTTTTTTTCCGCCTGCACTGGTAGATACCTTTGAACCCGTTATCCGCGAGGAAGGCCGTCATATCCTGTTTTTTGTGAACTGGGTAGCATGGCAGGCCGCCAATAAATCCTTAATTGACCGCATCATCTTCCGTATTCGCTGCATTGGCGCACTGCTATTAAATGCCTTTGGCCGTCTTGATATCGCGGGTGATGCTGCAAGCGGCAGCGATAATTTTGTTGCCGCAGGCGGACAGAATTTCGCAGCAGATTTTAATGTGCGCGAATTTCTGGAGCTTTGCCTGTCGGAAAACGATAAGCGCATGGCGCCGTTTGATGCGCGGTTGATCCGACCCACGCTTATGCCAACCATGATCAAATTTGTTCTGAATTTCATACCCAAAAAATAACAAGCAATAGGAGACCCTGACGATGTTAATTGGCGTTCCAAAAGAGATTAAGAACCACGAATACCGCGTTGGCCTTACCCCTGCCGCGGTGCGCGAATGTATCAAGCATGGCCACAAGGTGATTGTGCAAACGGATGCTGGTACATCCATCGGTCTTGATGATGCTGATTATATTAAAGCAGGCGCAGAAATGGTGGGTTCCGCCGCTGAAATCTTCAAACGCGCCGATATGATTGTGAAGGTAAAGGAACCACAACCCGGCGAATGCAAAATGCTGCGCGAAGGTCAAATTCTGTTCACCTATCTGCATCTTGCGCCAGATCCACAACAGGCGATGATGCTGATGGAATCAGGCTGCATAGCTATTGCTTATGAAACCGTCACCGACGAACGCGGCCGATTACCCCTCTTGGCTCCGATGTCGGAGGTCGCAGGCCGCATGAGCATTCAAGCAGGCGCGCATTACCTTGAAAAAACATATGGCGGGCGCGGCGTTTTATTATCAGGCGTACCGGGCGTGAATGCGGGTAACGTAGTTGTGCTGGGTGGCGGCGTAGTTGGAACCAATGCAGCTAAAGTTGCCATCGGCATGGGCGCACATGTAACCGTGATTGAAAAATCAAACGAACGCATGAAAGAACTGGATATGTTCTTTGGTGCATCCATCAGCACGGTTTACGCAACCGACCACGCGATTGAGCGTTATGCATTGGAAGCTGACCTTGTCATTGGTGCGGTATTGGTGCCAGGCGCTGCTGCACCACGCCTTATCACGCGCGATATGATTAGCCAGATGAAAAAAGGCTCCGTGCTGGTTGACGTTTCAATTGACCAAGGCGGCTGCTTTGAAACATCAAAAGCAACTACACATGCCGACCCCATCTATACGATTGACGGTGTCATTCATTACTGTGTTGCCAATATGCCGGGCGCCGTTGCGCGTACATCCACCTTTGCGCTCAATAACGCGACATTGCCTTATGTTCTGGCCTTGGCAAATAAGGGCTACAAACTGGCCTTGCTTGAAAATGCCGGCTTCCGCAAAGGCCTTAACATTTCCAAAGGCAAAGTGACCCATAAGGAAGTAGCCGAAGCTTTGAACAAGAGTTACCAGACGGCGGAAGACGCACTGGCTGCTTAATCAAACTGCTTAAGCCACGCGTTCCAAGACTGCCGCAAAGAACCCATCGGTTTTATGCCGCGCGGGGGTGAGCACTAACATCTCCCCCTTCGCCAATTTCTTAAGCTGTGCAGGCATGGCAATATCGAGCGGCACCAGTTTGAATGAAGGATTGTTTTCAAGAAATGCTGAAACCTGTTTCTGGTTTTCTTCCCGAAGCATCGAGCACGTCGCATACACCAACCGCCCGCCTGTTTTCACAAGTCGTGATGCTGAATTCAAAATACGGCCCTGCATAGCCAATAAATCATCCAAGGACGGGCCAAGCTGTTTCCAGCGCGCATCGGGGTTACGCCGCCATGTACCCGTGCCACTGCATGGCGCATCAATTAACACACGGTCATATTTTCCCGAATTGTGTTTGACCCATTGGTCATTCTCGTTTTTCAGTTCATGGGTTTCGATATTATGCAGACCCGCGCGGCGGAAGCGTAATTTTGCCTTTTCCAAACGGTTGCCAGCCACATCGCAAGCCACTACGCGGCCTTTATTATTCATCGCGGCTGCAATCGCCAATGTCTTGCCGCCTGCGCCTGCGCAAAAATCTACAACACTCATACCGCTTTTTGCATCCAGCATGAGTGATAGAATTTGCGAGCCTTCATCCTGCACTTCAATGCGGCCATCCTTGAACAGTGCCATTTGCGATAAGGACGGGCGGCCTTCTACACGAATGCCAAGTGGCGAAAACGGTGTTGCCTTCGCCTTTATATCTGCCGCGCTAAGTTCTTGGAGCACATCATCACGGTTGGTTTTGATGGGATTGATGCGGATATCAACGCTGGCAGGCTCCTGCATCGCCTGCATTTCATCGTCTAATGCATCGCCATAAGTAGGCTTCATAAGGCCATACGCCCATGGCGGGCATTCCAAACGAACACTATCACTCATCTTGGGGTGAACAAGTGTACGTCCTTCCAGCTTTTTCAGAAACGCGGCTTCATTATCTTCCAATGCGGCAGGGGCGTATTTACCGCCCGAAAACACCGCCGTAACCGCTTCAGCGGGATATTTTTTAAGGAGCGATAAAAACGCAATCATCACGCCGCGAATACGTTCTTCGGCCGACAGCTTTCCGTCCATCAGCTCATCCACCCACCAATTCAGGCGGTACGTATGGCGAAGAATCTCGTAAAGCGCAGATGAAATCTTTGCGCGGTCTTTGGAGCCAATATAACGATGTCCACGAAAATACTTGGCTATCGTGGCATCGGCTGGCTGGTCAGCATCGTTGATTTCCAGCAGCACATCCATGATGGCTTGGAGTTGGGCACCGTCTTTCATCTGGACTACATATCTCTGCGGTAGTTTGGCGCTTCTGCCGTTACCTGAATATCATGCACATGGCTTTCATGCAGGCCAGCGCCAGTGATGCGTACAAATTCTGCATTCTTCTGGAAGGATTTAATATCGCCAGCGCCCGTATAACCCATCGATGCACGAAGTCCGCCCATCAATTGATGGATGATATTGGCAACAGGGCCTTTATGCGGTACGCGGCCTTCCACGCCTTCTGGAACCAGTTTTTGTGTTTCCGTAATGCCGCCTTGGAAATAACGGTCGGCTGAACCGCCCGCCATGGCGCCAAGCGAACCCATCCCGCGATAGGTTTTATATGAACGGCCTTGGAATAAAATCACATCACCGGGCGCTTCATCACTTCCAGCAAGTAATGAACCCAGCATGGCACTCTCCGCGCCAGCGGCAATGGCCTTGGCAAAATCACCGGAATATTTAATGCCGCCATCGGCAATGACCGGCACATCATGCTTACGTGCTGCTGCCGATACATCCATAATCGCGGTCAATTGCGGAACGCCAACGCCAGCAACCATGCGCGTTGTACAAATCGAACCGGGGCCAATACCAACCTTGATGCAATCGGCGCCTGCTGCAATTAGTGCTTCCGCCGCATCACCCGTTGCCACATTACCAGCAACAATCTGCGTTTTATTATCCAGCGCGCGAACCGCTTTAACCTGTTCAATCACCTTAAAGCTATGGCCATGCGCAGTGTCGATCACGACGACATCAACGCCCGCCTCAATCAGTGCCTTGGCGCGGCTAAAGCCGTTTTCACCGGTACCGGTTGCAGCAGCAACACGAAGGCGGCCTTTTTCATCCTTACAAGCGTGGGGATGCGCGGTCGATTTTTCAATATCCTTCACGGTTACCAAACCGATGCAGCGATAGGCTTCATCCACCACCAACAATTTTTCGATGCGATTCTGGTGCAATAATTTTTTGGCTTCGGCTTGTTCAACCCCTTCACGCACCGTGACCAGATTTTTATGGGTCATTAATTCACGCACGGGTTGTTTTGGCTGGTTGGCAAAACGCACATCGCGGTGCGTTAAAATGCCAACCAATTTGCCCGATGGCTGCTCCACAACAGGAATACCGGAAATACGTTCACGCGCCATAATCGCCAACGCATCCGCGAGCGTGGCATCAGGTGTAATTGTAATCGGATTTACCACCATACCAGATTCAAAGCGTTTTACGCGGCGCACTTCTTCGGCTTGGTTTTCTGGGGATAGGTTGCGGTGAATAACACCCATACCGCCAGCCTGCGCCAATGCGATTGCCATAGCGTGTTCTGAAACCGTATCCATTGCGGCAGATAAAAGCGGAATACCAAGGGTGATATTGCGCGTCAAACGCGTTGCAATATTGACTTCAGCCGGAAGCACTTGCGAGGCCTTAGGCACAAGCAGCACGTCATCAAAGGTTAGGGCTTCGCGGAATTGGGGGGTGGATATGTTCATCTAAATCTCTCCATATCCTTCGCGAATATAGCGAGTTTAAACGAAAGTAAAAGCGAAAAAGCAGCGTTTCACAAATTATTCGGATATGCCCCTAAAGCCCTGTGCTACAACGTAAGTTTCCGCACTATCACTGCGTGATGCAGCAGGTTTGGCGTGTTTGACGCTGGCAAAATCTTTTTTCAAAACCGCCAATAAATCCTTATCCGCACCACCTTGAAACAGCTTGCATACAAACGCGCCGTTTGGTGCAAGCACGGAACGCGCAAAATCATAGGCAAGTTCCGCAAGGCCGATAATCCGCAAATGGTCGGTCGCATTATGCCCGGTGGTAGGCGCGGCCATATCGCTTAACACCAAATCAGCCTTGCCATTTAATGCGCCGCGGATTTTCTCCGGCGCATCATCTGCTGTGAAATCGGCGTGGAACACGGTGACATGGGTAAGTGGTTCCATCGGCAAAATATCCAGCGCAATAATCTGGCTGACCTTGTCTTGCTTATTCTGCTTGAACACAATCTCAGATAATACTTGGCTCCACCCGCCGGGCGCCGCGCCTAAATCAATGATGCGCATGCCAGGCTTTACGAGTGAAAATTTTTCATCCAGTTGCAGCAGTTTATAAGCGGCGCGGGAACGATATCCATCGCGCTTGGCGGCATGAACATATGGGTCATTCAGTTGGCGTGACAACCATCGCACCGATGAATTGCTCAGTTTCTTGGCTTTCTTGACGCGCACATTCAAATGGCGCCCGGAACTGGTGCCAAGCTTTGCAGCGCTTTTACTTTTTGATCCGGCTTTTTTCCCGTTATGTTTTGGAGGCTTGCCTGCCATAATGTCGTGCTGCCTTAATTGATATTTTAGATACAGAATTCATAACGGAATTTTCAATGTATTTATAGAACTAATGCAAATCGCTGAATGGACATTGTTTTAAAAACGATTTTCGGTTAATTTTAGATCCATCATCCCAGCCTTATGATTATTAACCTATAAGAGGTTTATTATGAATTCGATATTCACTTCACGCAGCATTCGCGCCATGGCTTTACTTGTAACTGTTTTGGTTGGCCTGACTGCTTGCAGCGATATGAACACAACGCAGCAACGCACCCTTTCCGGCGGTGCAATTGGCGCAGGAACTGGCGCAGCCGTGACGGTAATGACAGGCGGCTGTGTTGCGTGTGGCGCGGCCATTGGCGGCGCAGTGGGCGCTGGCGCTGGATATGTGTATGATAAAACAACCGGCAAAAAATAGGTTTGGCTTCGGCCCATCTGCGCGTAAACTTTGACCCAATTGGGGGATCGTCTAGCGGTAGGACAACAGACTCTGACTCTGTTTACCGTGGTTCGAATCCACGTCCCCCAACCATTTTATACGCGTTGAGCAACGCTGTTGCATCCGTTGACCAAATAAACCCGATAAGCGCCCATCAAAGCGCTTTTAAAATATCAATCACATTATCTTGTTGTGCGCGGCTTAACCCAACCCATAACGGCAAGCGTACTAACCGTTCAGCCTGTTTATCCGTGACATTCAATTCACCATGCGCACGGCCATATTTCAAACCAGCAGGCGATGAATGCAGCGGCACATAATGGAATACGCAGGAAATATCTTGTTTTTTAAATTCGTTCAGCACGTACTGACGGTCAATGCCTTCAGCCAGCAAAACATAATACATATGGGCATTATGCTGGCATGCGTTAGGAATGAGTGGACGCCGTAATACGCCTTTGCCTTCCAAGTGTGATAGCTGGTCATGGTAATAATTCCATGCCTCCATACGGCCTTTGGTAATTTCATCGGCCTGTTCGAATTGGGCCCATAAGAATGCAGCAATCAACTCGCCGGGCAAGAATGATGATCCTACTTCCTGCCATGTATATTTATCAACTTCACCGCGGAAAAAACGGCTGCGATCTGTTCCTTTTTCACGGATGATTTCTGCGCGCAGCTGCATATCCGGACGGTTGACCAGCAATGCGCCGCCTTCGCCCGAAATAACATTCTTGGTTTCATGAAAACTATATGCCCCCAAATCGCCGATGCTGCCCAGCGCTCTACCCTTATAGCTTGCCATCACCCCCTGTGCTGCATCTTCAACCACAGCAAGTTTGTGCTTTTTTGCAATACCCATAATTGCATCCATCTCGCATGCAACACCGGCATAATGCACGGGTACGATTGCGCGCGTGCGCGGCGTAATTGCTTCTTCAATTAAGTTTTCATTTAAATTCAGTGTATCGGGCCGGATATCGACAAACACCGGTACACCGCCGCGCAGTACGAATGCATTAGCCGTCGACACAAAGGTATAAGACGGCATGATGATTTCATCACCCGGCCGAATATCCAAAAGCAACGCCGCCATTTCCAACGCAGCCGTACAGGAATGGGTCAGTAATGCTTTAGCAGAACCTGTGCGTTGTTCGAGCCAACCATGACATTGCTTGGTAAAAGGGCCATCACCTGCCAATTTTCCATTGCGATGCGATTGCGCAATATATTCCATTTCCTTGCCCGTCATGTGCGGCAGGTTAAAGGGAATGCGGGATGGCGCCATAACACAACTCCGAAAATTAGATACGTTTGGCGACCACTAGCCGTGATCCACCAATCGGCAGATTAATGCCTAATTTAATCAGGGCCAGCTCGCAATTTAAAAGCAATAAAAACAATGAATTGACGTATTGGGGCAGTCGTAGCTCCGCCTGCGCATCATATTCCTTTACGGGTACTTTGTTTGACAACAGGCGCGAAGCCATCATGGCGGGCAGCAATACTGTAATAAATGACGTGCTGCGCAAAATTTTGAAGCCTGCTTTTTTTACCTTGGTTTCAATTTCTTCACGTGTATAGCGGCGCACATGGCAGGCATATTCATCTGCTGCACTCCACAGCCATTCATGCTGCGGCACAGTCAGCATAACAATACCCTGCGGCTTTAAGGCCTGATGAATTTGCGCCAGCACTTGTTGGTCTTCTTCAATATGTTCAAGCACATCGAATGCGCCTATCACATCAAACTCGTCTTTAAACGGAATATCACGCGCATCCATCTGCATGAATTTTGCCTGGGGCAAACGCTGCGCAGCAAAACCGAGGCCTGCGGTTAAAATTTCACTGCCAAATAATTTGGCATTTGGAAATACCGCAGCAATTCCGGACAATACAAACGCCGTGCCACAACCAATTTCAAGGAACGAGCCAAAAACCTGCGCATAGGTTTTTAACGCCCATACAAGTATCGCGTTACGCGATTTAAACCAGAAATTGGCGGCTTCAAGCTTGGCCAACTCGGAGAAATATTCTGGCTTGAACCCGCTGCTTTCACGCGCGAAAGCTGGGGCATGCGCTTCAAATCCATCTATTAATTGGGGTTTTACGTGGCATTGCGGGCAATTTGGGTAAGTGGAATTATAATATCCACCGCATGCTAAACACCGTTTCATGGCGCATCCTTTTTAAAGACAAAAACTTTAAGCGCACAGAACAGAAATACCGCAACAACGCAAATTGCAATTGCCTGCACGATTTGATGCGGATACCCCATCTGGTCAACAAACACAATTAACAGCGAAAGGTTCAAAAAATACCCGATGAGATAAGCCGCTATGAATTTAATGCCCGTTGTTTTCAATCTGCCGCCATCCGCAAACACCAAATAGCGGTTGCCGAAGAAGCTGATGGTCACACCAACTCCATATAAAAAAGTCATTGCAATTTTTGGAGCCATACCCAGATAGGTTACCAGCAAATAGATCAGATAACCCATTACATTGGAAACAAGCCCCACCATGGCATAACGCACGAACTGTATTGCCGTTGCTTTTATATTCAATGCTTCGTTCATACCTGCACTGCCAGACCAAAACCGGTTTTCCCGTATCCGTTACCGTTATACAGCATATAACGCTGGCCCTTGTGGTCAAAAACAAAGGGATATTCAATCATCTCGCTATCCCAGCCATCGGTTGAAACATCAATCCCCGATTGGTCTAACGCCAATTTCCATTCCTTAGTATCCTTGCTCGACGCGCACCCAATACGGTACGTCTCGCCTGCACCGCTGCGGTATGAAAACCACATTTTATAGCCATGTTCATCCCGCGCGACCGTGGGCCGCGAAAATGCCTGCGCCACACCCAACTGGTATGGAACCGCCAATCCTTCACGTTTCCAGTTATGGCCATCATGTGATGACGCGCCATTAATTACATGCAGCATTTCACCATTTCCTGCATCCCAGCTTTGCGTGGAACCGTACCACATGGAATAACTGCCATCCGCGTTTTTAATCACCCAAGGATATGAAAGGCTGATGGGATCAATCGCATCAACGCCCATAAACGGCTGCGCACTATCAAGCTGTAATGACAAATCTGGCATAACACGCAAACGTCCTATATCGCCGCGCCAATGCCCGCCATCCGGATTTTGCCAGCCCATAAACAGCATGTAGGTTTTTCCGTCTGCTTCATAACAATTGCCGATGCTGACGCCTGCTTCATAGAAACTGCCCTTTTCGCCAACTTCGAAAAGCGGCTCGGTGTGCTCACGCACCACGCTGCGCTTCACAATATCCATATCTACCGCGCCAACAGATGAACGGTTATCCTTATCGCGGCTACTGTAAAAAATGCGATAGACATCGCCATCCAGCAATACAGGCAACGGGTTGGCGGTATGGGAAAGAAGTTTGGGGTGCACCCCGCCTTCCGGCAAGGAATACAGCTTTCCAAGTTTTTTCCACGCACCCATCTATATGGCTTTCAAGCGTGTACTGGGCACTTTGGAGCGTTCCGTTTCACTGCCCATATAAACGCCTTCGGCTTCCGCATTGGAAAGAAGAATAGCGCCAGCCCCGATAACGCAGCGATCACCAATCGTGATGTGGTCACGAAGCGTGGCGTTGACGCCGATAAAGCATTGCTCGCCAATCACTACACCGCCCGACACCACCACATGCGAAGAAATGAAACTATGGTCTTTAATCGTTGAATGATGGCCAATATGATTACCACTCCATAACGTCACGTTATTGCCGATATGCGCAAAAGGCTGGATGGTGTTGTCCTCAAAAACAAAGCAATTTTCCCCAATACGGCCATCATTCAACACACTCGCCTTGGGGCTGATATAGCTGGCGAGCCGATAGCCCTTTGCCTTTGCGGCAAGGTATTTGTCCTTACGAAGCAAATTCAATTTGGAATAGCTGAGCGCCACAAAAAAATCATGGGTGGATGGCGGGTAAATCTGTGCGACTTCTTCAAACGCCACCACGGGTAATCCGCAGAATACGGGCTCTTTGATAAAGGCGCTATCAGCCGTAAACGCCACGACTTCATAATCGCTATCATGCGTGAAGTAATAATGCGCCAATTGCGCAATCTCTCCTGCTCCAAAGATGACCAGCTTTTGTTTCATGGTTTGTAATCTATATCATAAGTCTTTGTGCATGGGGTGGTAACGGGCTCCAATACGTATTCGCCTATGTTCACCTTGGCATCGTTGGGTAAGGGTTGTTTATACTGTACATATTCAAATGGATATGTACCAGCAGGTGCATTGATACTATGCAGATAAACCTTCGATAGGTATTCCATCTGCGCCTGCCATTCATTAAAGAAACATCCTTCTTTATCGATGACCGATCTGCGGAAAAGTAACGTATGGCCAAAATAAACACGATCAGAACGGTGCATGCGCAAGCGTGATCCATCCTTGGCAAATAACGGCACCATGCTATCATTTTTAATATCACGCAGCGTGAACCAGTTTTCGGCCATACGCAGATCTTCGCGGTTAAAGACATTAATCGGCGCAATCCCGTAAAATGCTGCCGCTTTCGCGCCAATATTATCAAAGCCCTGAATATTAAGATAAGGATACGGAATGGCTACGATATAGCACAAAGCCATCAACATCACATGCAACACAACGGCGTTACCCGCAATCGGCAATTTATCTGAAGTAACGGGCGCGCTGCGTTCTACTTTCTTGGTGGGAAGTTTGCATACCCCAAACATGGCATGGCGTTTTTGGGCAACAAGGCTGTAAATGGCAGGGCCAATCAGCAGAATTTTACCTAAATACAAGAATGGCAAAACCGGCCACAACAGGAACAGGTTCTTTGCCAGCATGATATAAAAATCATATCCGAATTTTACCGTACCCGAAGTGACTGTGCCGGGTTTGGCTGTGCCGTTTTCTTCCTGAATACCATAAAGATTTTGCATCGCGGCTTCATGGCTTATGCCATAACTGCGCAATTCTTCAGTATGTTTTGATAACGGACGCAGTGCCACACGATTGAAAATATCCAGCACAGTAATGACCAGCACCGTGCGGTCACATAAGTTGCAGGTGTCGTCATAATAGACAGATAGTTTTTTTCGACTATCAAGGGCAGTATTGGCCCAGAAAATCCCCGCCCAGAACACAAATTCAAATTCGGCAAGGGAGCCAAGTTGCAATACGAATGACGACAAGATCAAAAACGCCAAGCCCCAATACACAATATACCACCGGAATATCCCGCCCATTAACACAAACGGAATAATGGTGGGATACCACACCATCATCACCCAAAGGGAGAATTTGGCGATAATGACTGCAATCGGATATTGCACAAATAATTGTGTGAAG
Source organism: Alphaproteobacteria bacterium (assembly GCA_033762625.1). Classification (NCBI taxonomy): domain Bacteria; kingdom Pseudomonadati; phylum Pseudomonadota; class Alphaproteobacteria; species Alphaproteobacteria bacterium. The sequence goes on along the minus strand of JANRLI010000005.1, from coordinate 145,232 downwards.
AATTCATGCGGCGCAGTCATAAAATTATTGCTGAGCAGATAAGGGCCAGCCACCCCTGTCATCCATGCGGATTCATGCAAATGCACGCAGATGGAAAATACACATACCAAAAAATAAGCAAACAACGATACGAATTTGGCAAGGGCGATGGTACGTTTGCTGGGAATGTCATGATCATAAAGCAGCAAATTGCACCATGATTTGTTTTTCAATCGGCTCAGTATCCAACCATCTACCGACAAAAACTTTCCTGCGCTGGTAAGCAATAATAAAAGGCTCAGCGCCGCAGCAATATCATTGCCAAGGGTAGAGTTTTTTAAAATTCCTTCGCTGGTTTGCCACAGGAAACCCATCGAAAAAACCAACGACCACTGCGTGAAGAGGCCAACCATAACAAATACCGCTGAAACAATAGTAGCGATTGCGCACAGGCCAGCCGCGGTTCCATATTCTTCCGGCAACATATAAATGAATATCTGAACTGCGCGGTTCAACAATAATCCGCCAAAAATGATGCGCAGAAACGCAAATTTGATATGCTCAAAATCCGATGGCGCGGGAAAAGCGCGGCGCTGAAGAACATCGGCAAACCGAACGGACAATCCTTGCAAGGCAACGCTTTTGCGAACAGCGATGTAACATGCAACCAGGGTCACTAAAAACAGAAGCGTTGCTTCAATTGTCATGCTTTCCTCACCAAAATCGTGAATTCGTAAAGATCATAATCATGCAAAAGCGCAACATTACGGGAATAGCGCTTCTTGCATATGTCAAAAATTGTCGCAGGGGATGCGTAATAAAGGTTTTCGCGCATTTTATCGGCATCGGAATAGGATGTGAGCGCATTGAATGCAAACCCGCGGCGGCTGGTACGGTTCAATTCATCCAGCGTCGCTTCAAAATGCTGAAGCCACTCGGCATCAGTCTGTTTCAACCGCACATTAAAAATGCCGCTGGCAATACCATAATCGGCTACAGCGTCCGGCTTATCTGCCAACCCAAAACGAATAGTTGGCTTACCCTTATGGCGTTCCATCGCGGCATCCAGCATCGCTTGCGATACGTCAAACCCGTTATACGAGAAATGCGGATGGCGCTGTACCAAAAAATCTACAAGCGCGGCATAGCCGCACCCCAGATCATTGATTGAAAAATCCTTCAATTCCGGATCAATAATTTTGCACAGCTGCGTGAAGCGCAGGTTCTGGCTTTCTTCACCATTCCAATCAACGCCGCGCGCAGTTTGCCCGTGCGCGGTCAGTTTTTCTGTGTAATAGGTTGCAACATCCGCAAGCTTGGAAGCGCTGGACATTAGCCGCCTCCGTTGTTGCGGCCATAGATGCGGCGGATGATGGTATAGGGGCGCTGCTTCACTTCCATAAACAGTTTGGAGATATAAATTCCCTGCACCCCAAGAAAGAAAATAATCAGCCCAGAAAACAGCCAGATCGATGCAATGATGGATGTATAGCCATCGGGCGGCGCGGATCCAAACAGATAATGAATGACAAGATGCGCGATATAAACCAGCGCGCCAAATGAAATGAAAAGCCCGGCATAAAAGGTGAATACCAACGGCATGCTGCTGAACGATGTTACCGCATTGACCAAATGGCCCACCTTATGCGCAATCGAATACGTAGTGGGGCTGGTTTCGTGCTTTTTGACAACCTGTGTTGTCTGCTTAAAGCCGGTGATAATCCACAAACCGCCGATATTGAGCTCGCGCTCCTTATGCAGCAGCAGCGCATCGACATAACGGCGCGTCATCAGGCGTGCGGTTACGATATTATCTGGCTGATTGATACCAGTGAACAAGCGGAAGATGCTGTAATAGACAGGGCCTGAACATTGCTCAAGCCAGTTGCCTTTGCGTTTTTCCTGAACGCCAAACACAACGTCGCAATCTTCAGCATCCATTTGCGCTTGGAATAACGACAACCATTCAGGTTCTTCTTCCAAATCGCTGTCGATTAAAAAAATGCGCTCACCTTTTGCCTGCGCAAGGCCAGTCATCATTGCCTTGTGGTGACCAAAATTACGCGACAAATCAACCACCACCACATGCGCATCCTTTTGCGAAAGGGCAATTGCGCGCTGCAAGCTATCATCAGGCGAGCCATCATTGACTAGTACGATTTCGTAGTCATCGCCTGCATAGGCCGTGGCAACCGCGCTGCACCGCTGGTGGAACGCATCAATATACGCGCTCGATTTATAAAGCGTGGCAACAATCGATAGTTTCATGGGGATAGCTTCATGATTTGACAAACCTCATATAGCGCGGGGCATCTTTGCCACAATTAAACAGCAGATCGACAATGCTCACATTATGCGCAAAATCACCCCAAAGCTGAGGATATTCGCTGTACCCTTGGTAGTCAAACCACGTCAGTTTAATGGCGTAATGGGCGAAAACCGTATCATCGATATAGTCTTTGGCCGCAGGGCCAGAGATATATTCACTGCCACCCGCCTGTTTGCATAAATCGGCAAGGCGTTCGGTTTTTCCGTCTATTAATTTATAATCCCATGAATTTTTAATGACAGTTTTAATACTAAGATAGTTACACACCGCTTCAATCAAGGTGCGGTTCAAAACGGACAGATTGGTGAATGTCTGCTGCTGGTAAATGGGTTGCAACCATTCGGCGATTTCCTTGAAATGCGGTGCGCGCGCATAGTTAAGCGATATGGACTTCCAATGCGATGCAGCCCAATCCGTCCCATCGATTTCCGTATCCCTGATTTTTTGGTCGTACTTTCCTTTGGACTGGACAGGTACCGATAGCCATGAAAGCCCCTGCGGGGTTTTAATCTGGTTACGGTTGCGCCAGTCCCGCCGCGTGAATTGCATATCATCATATAAAATGAATTCATCTACTGCGGCAATCATGTCAAAAAATCCCTTCCAGGGGATGTAATTTGACTGAACGATGGCGACTTTTTTGGTCATGGTTTATTCTGACGCGGGGCTATAGCGTTTACAGCAAAGATCGCCTTCTTGCTTATCAGCCGGCCAACCAAGCCCTATCGCTTCCATTTCGCTGCAGCGCGCCAATACATAATTAGGCTTTAAAGTGGTTATTACCGTTTCAGGCTTTATCTTAGCAAGCCCCATTTGTAGCCCAAGGTAGGTAATTTGATAGACACGCGGGTACTGCTTCACCCCCTCATAGGTAACATCATCAATAATCCCGCCGCCTTTGGTCAAATCAATCCCGCAGCTCTGGGCAAAACGGTTTAGCCGTTCAGGTGCGTGTGCCCAATCGCGATCTAGCGATGCAGAAGGGCCCTCATAGGTTTGTATGGGTTTATAAAAATAGGCAAAATTTGTGTAAATGGAAAATGCACAAACAAGACATAAAACCCCTCCCGCGTAGGCAGTTATTGTCTTGAGTAGTTTGTTATCAATCGTGGAAAGGCCGATGACCACAGCAATAACGAATAAAAAATTTATGATAAAAGACCGGTAAAAATAAAGATGCGCATCGTAAAGTAAATAAAACAGCGAAGGAAAAAAGATAAAACTGAATCCTACCGCGGCATCCAAATCAAACCCTGCCGGTTGTTGACGGCGCAGGATGTATATTGCAACAAAGCGATATACATAGGCGCATCCCAGCATTACGCCTGTTACCATCACCATCAACAAACCAATAACAATAGCCGCATTTAGAATGCCTCGCGCTGCAAACATATCCTTGGTAATGCCTGGCAAATAGCCGATGGTATAGGAATCGTTGTATGTAAATGAAAATGCAAAGAGCTTGAATTTTTCTTTTATAATATTGAAAAAATCAGCCGATACCAATCGCGACATATCAAAAATCATTTCACCCCAAAAGATTTCGATTTCTTTATGTCCAACGCATGACAATTGAAAAAAGAAATGAATGGTCACCGCGATACCTGCAAACAGCGCAAGACCAATAAACAGTTTAACCACGTCAATACGCGTTCCACATATTAGCCTGTAGCACAAATAAGCAGTTAAAGGGATAAACAGAAATGCTTGCGGGTGAACATACCCCATGGTGAGCAGGCTAAAAAGCAGCGCGCCTGTTAACACCAGATGCAAGATTCCAGGTTGATTTTTTTTGAGCACCTGTAACGCTGTCATACACAAGCAAAGATGGATGATCAAAAAAACTTCGAAGCGGAAAAATACCAGCGTTGAACCGGATACACCCAAAAATGCAGCAACCATCCAAAGCATTGCTGCATGATTGGCATTTTTAAAAGCACCCCGCATTGCAATAACAGCGCATAACACCAAGGCGCTAATGGATATAACGCGCAAATCAATCGGCGAGAAAGCGAGATCGCCCAATGATAATAGCCATGCTGAAGGAATAAAAATCCCCGGTACGGCTTGCAACCGGTTGGCACATAATGCGAAAAGCCCGGTTGCCATTCCCTGATCCTGAATAAATCTGCCCGCTTGAACGCGTATGGCAATTTCATCCGGCATGATGGGCATGTGATGCCAAACCGCTACCGAACCCGCAACAAGCAGTGCTGTAATCCAGAACCATATCCATTTGCGAGGGAGCGTCGTTATGCCTGACATCGCATGCTTTCCATATGATTAATGGTTTTTTCGGTAAAAAGTAAGCGGCCCGATTTTTGTGACCGGAACAATATCATCACCCAGCGCGCGTAATATGGTCAGCGCGTTTTGCTTGAGATTTCGTTTATACTCGCATGAAGGCCTATCATAATACTGCGCGCGCCATCCATCAGGACATGCGTATCTTTCCGCCTCGTCATATACTATTAACAGCTGCGTGGAATCACGCGCACAGTCCACAAGTGACCGCACCATTTTTGTTGTTATTGGGTTTAACACGATTTCAAAATGTCCGCAGTAATGCTGGGGATTGGTATAAAAGGATAGCAGATGATCAAACGGCGACAGGAACAACACTCTATCCCCCGCACGCAATTGTGAGCGCACCGCTTCAACGCGGCTAACAATCGGTTCAGGGGGAATATTGGTGTTAAAGTGCTCGCCAATTCCTGACCACTGATAAGTGCCAAATGGATCCGACATGATTTCACGGAACTTAAGTGCGCTTGAATAATAGGTAATGGAGTTAATAAAGGCCAGCAACGCGAAACTAGCCGCAAATGATGCCTCCATCCAGCGGCGGTTAACAGTCACCGATGAATGACGACGGTTCGACCAATCAATATATGTCAGTACGAGCGGCACTATAAACATCATGCTATAGAAAAGATGTACGGCCAATGCATAGAAAAGGAACTTAACAACCAATAACGCCATAATAGGCAACACGCATAGGCGGGCCATCGCTTCACTAGCCGTAAATTGCTTTGTCGCATATATAAGCAACCCAATTCCCGTAGCAACCAGCGCGCAAAGCACCAGGAAATAGTTCGTCGGTAACATCGGGAAAAGGCCAAACAGCCCCAACGCCATTCCCTGCAAGTAACCTGTAGAATACCAGCCATTTCCAACCATGCCGCCAACAGCGATCAATGCTGCCAAGCCCAGAAAGCCAAAACGCCCCCATGCGGATATTCGGTATTGCGGCGATACCAATGCCATGCCCTGCCCAACAGCGCCAATCATCGCATATTCTGCATTCCAGAAAAATGAGGCTGCAAGCGCCAGCATCATGCCAAACGGGCGTAAAAGCGAGGTCCCTCGGAATAAAAGAAAAATCGATGCAACTTGCAGTGCCAACCCCGCATAGCGCAGCGGGCTAAAGCCAGGTGGCAATAACACAAATTCAAACTTCAACTGAAACAAGGCAACGAGTACAACGCTTAACCCGGCCACGGCCGCATAGCTGTTACGCGAGATATACGAAATCAATAACATAATACACAAAATGCCCGTCAATTGCGCAATCGGGTAAGTGTCAAAATAGCTGGTCAGGGTAGGCGATGTCAGATGCAGCAATGCGGCATGAAACAACGTGTTGCCAAGACCGTAAAGATAAGGAATGGGTGACGCCAACCCATAGTGAAGCGCATGAATAGCAGGAACAAATACGTACGAGTGATGATATAATAAACGCCCTGCCTGCGCTTGCCATGTACCCGTTTTAAGAACAGGTTCATATAGCTTCTGTAACTGGGTTGACGATATATCAAAACGGCATCTGGGAATGCTGGCATCATCCTTGGCAGATTTTTTTATCTGCGGCTTTAGTTGTGAACCATTCGATTTTGAATTGCTATCTGGGTACTTGGCCGCCTCCATGCAATCCACAGCATCGGAGCGGCTAATGGTCTTTGTTTGCACATTATCCTTTCCATGCAACACCACCGTATCGGCTACTTCAATATAATCATTCGGAATTTGCACCGGAAACCACGCTTTGATGGCAAGTGCGAATGCCAGAGCGAGCGGCACAAATAACACTAACGGCATGGCATATCGAATAAAGCCACTGGAATGATTTTTCATCATAATCACAGTCTGACTTTTAAAGAAGCACACCGCATGCGGCACAAAAACCAGGAATGTAATAATAAAATAAATCCGCGCGATTACCAAAGATGTAATAAATACCGCCGCACATGAACACAGCAACAGCAGCACCGAGCAGGCGTTGGCAAGCCGTACCAGTAAACGGCGCATGAAAGGTAACGCTTCGCATACCCATAGCAACGCAACGAGACCGATTACCGAACACACCAAAATTGCATAAGTAATTAATGTGGTATTAAAGATGATCTGCGTGGGGCCAACACCGCTATTCCACTCAAAGGAAATATCCGCTGCAACAAACGACAGCCAACGGAAAATAGACCAGCTTGCCAAGCCCATGGCTGCGCAATAAGCGCCGACAATGCTTAAATCATCCGCAGACAATCGGGTATGTTTCTTGAATGCACTGCCAACCCACAGATAAGCTTTGCTTAGTTTGGAAACCGCTGTGGTTGCCAGTGTTTGAAATAACCTAGATAACATTCAGAAATTCTCAGGTTGGGGTGGAATAGATTAATGCTGTTCGCGCGGCTTGCCTTTTGGCGACAGAAAAACAAAGTACTTGTAAACAAAATAATTACTAATCGTCAAAAAAACCGAAATCAGCATTTGCAGGACAAACGGGCTCCAATCAAGTAACGCCATAGCCACATTCAACATAGCAATATTGATGGTCCATGTAATTGCCTGCGTTACGATAAACTTTCCGCCTTCCAGATGCACCTTTTCGTCAGAACGAAAGGTCAGATATTTATGAGAAAAAAATGCAAATAACGCGCAACACAAATGGCTTAATGTAACCAGAATATTGATTTCCAGAATGGAATGGAACAGCCAATAGAAAAAAGGGAAAAAACTGAACCCGAACACAGTGTTAACAACACCGATCATCGCATACCGCATTACCACTTTTTCTTTTAATGCTATCAAATTCATTGTGCTTTTTTCGCGATGGTTTCAACAATATGGTAACCGGGCGGGCGCACGTTAAAATGCCTGCGTATCCAGTCTGCAAATGGATATTGAATAAAGAAGCTGTGAATATGCTCCGGCTTGAACAGCGGAACGACAATTCTACGCAGCACAAACTCAATGATTGAAAGTTCCAAACGGCTGGTTACTGTTTCTACAATGGTAAATCCGCCCTTTTTAATCACTGCTTCATATTGCTCGACTGATTCATATTCGCGCAAATGGGTGGGGTCTAATGCCCATTTGCCATCCGCCGTACGATAATACCACCAGCCATGCTTTTCTTTAATCAGCGATGCGATATAGGCGGTACCATTCGGCTTTAATAGCTTTGAAATTTGCGCAAGCAGTTTGGCTTCATCCACGTGTTCGATCACCTGCGTGCATAAAACAAAATCAAAGCTTTCTGGTTCCAGCTCGCTGACATTGGTGGCATCCCCGCAGATGACTTTGAAATTGGTATAGGTGCGAAGCCGCTCGCAGCGTTCTTGGGATAGTTCAACGGCAACAACTTTGGAAAACTGATCCAGCAGGCCTGCGGTTTTTAGGGATATAAGCAAGTTGCCATCGCCCGCCCCCAAATCCACGAGCCCAACATTGCCCGAAAGGTATTTTTTTAATATCGCTGGCACTTCTGTTGTATGAAAATGCAAAAACGTATGGGAATAATCTTCGAATTTCATAAAGCAGCGCGCATCCATTAGGGGAAAAAGCATCACGGTGATGCCAAGAAGCCGGTAAGTATATTTTTCTTTGTATGAATTGCCTAGCAAAACTACAAGCAAAACAGCGGAAAAATAATAGAAAACGGGATTTTTTAACGGCACTGCATGCAAAACGTGCAGCCCTTACGCATTTCTAATCGTTGCGGGACGGCCAGTATTTTTTGGCACATAAAATAACGCCATCGTAAAGCCATCCCGGCATCGCGCAAAACATGCTCCAGATGAAACGCGACTGCCACGGAAACATGATGCGGCTTTTTTTATCGGCAATCGCCTTGGAAATAATAGCGGCGGCCTGCGCTGCGGATAAAATGCCTGGCATATGAAACGATAAATCAGCGGTCATCGCCGTGCGCACAAATCCGGATGCCGCAGTGGTCACATGAATATGGTGTGGCACAAGTTTAAGACGCAGTGCTTCGGTCCATAAATTTACCGCCGCTTTTGATGCAGAATAAATGCCCGAGTTGGGTGTAGCGCGGTATGCGGCAATGCTTGAAATCGCGCAGAGATGCCCTTTTCCATTTTTTTTCATAGGCTCAATAAAGGTAGCAAACGTATTAATGACACCAATATAATTCACCATCATGATTTCATAGGCAGCATTTGAACCCACATAGCTTGCGGGGTCTTCAATACGGATACCAGCATTGGCAATGACAATATCCGGCACGCCCGCCTCATGAATTATCGCTTCGCTTGCGCGTTGCATCGCTGGAGCATCCTTGACATCGGCGCCATATACAAACGCCGTTGCACCTTGCGCACGGCAGCGTTCAGCCACGTTTTCCAGCGCCGTCAGATTCTGTGCCAACAGGCAAATGGTGTTCCCGCGCATGGCATAGTGCAAGCATAACGCTTCACCAATCCCTGACGATGCACCTGTAATAACAATAACCATCTTAGCTGGCGCGCCGTTGTTTCTGTTCGGTTTCTTCACTACTTTGCTGGGTGCGCGGCGGGGTATCGAAATTGATCCGCTCCCGTTCAACGACGCGCGGCGGGCGGCGCACTTGCTGGTGAATGGAAAGTACATATTCGCCCAAAACACCCAAGAAGAATAAAATTATACCATTGAACAAAAACATACCTGCAATCAACGTACGAATACCCGCGCCCACCATCGGTTCTGGCGCAAACAAACTGCCAACCACATTCACTACCGCATACAAAATGCTGCATGCGGAAATTAGAAAGCCTGCCAGTAACGCCAAGCGAATAGGAACATGGGTTGTTGCAATAAAACCGTTTAGCCCTTGATCAATCAGATTAAAAAGGCGGTTTTTCGAAACACCGGCTGCGCGGGCGCGCCATGTATAGGGCACAGCAATAGTACGCGATGTGCATTGAAACGGCATGGCACGCACGAACGGATACGCATCATCAAACTGGCGCATCGCATCAATCACACGCTTATCCAGCAATTGGTAATCACTGATATTCATTGGCAGCTGGACACTGGAAAATGCACGCAAAACTTTGTAATACATCTCGCGAACGCTACGCATAAGCGGGTGCTCTTCACGAATTTCGCGGGTGCCATATACGACTTCATACCCTTCACGCCACAATTTCACAAATTGCGGCATCAGTTCTGGCGGGTCCTGCAAATCGGCTGGCATGAACATGAATACGGCATCGCCTGACGAGCTAAGAATACCGTTCATGGAACTGCGAATGATTCCGAAATTGCGCATATTCAGAATGACTTTGACGCATGGATCATTGGCGGCAATTTCGCGCAGAATTTCTACGGTGCCATCGGTTGAACCATTATCCGCAAAAATATGTTCGCGCTCGACATCCGGCATGGTTTCTTCGAAAACCTTGCGCACTGTCTCATAGCAGCGGCGGATGCTTTCGCGTTCATTGAAACAGGGCGTGCAGACGGAGATGCGTGTCATACAGAAATCTAAGCCATTTAAATGAGGAATAGCCCCTCTTTTTAAAGGATATGGCGGTAAGTGCAATCCTTATTAGCGATGAGGGTTTGGGGTTGATTTAGGCTTTATTTTATTAATTAGCTTGTGGATAAGCATCGTTTCACCGTCACTGAAACCATTATATTTTTAAAAGTTCTCGCAGGCGGCGTAATACCAATTGGAAGAAACGGGCTGGACCACGGTCATAATAAGACTGTCGTATCACATCAAAGGTATTTGGCAGGGTGATCATGGTAGTATAAGGCTTGCCTGCAACATGCGCTTTAGACTGCTGGATGAATTTATCCAGATCTTCCCAATAGGTTTTATAACTGTTTAAATAATTCTGCGCACCTTGCTCAACCGTTGCCTTTGCTCTGGCAACTTCAGCAGGATCAGCGCCCCACGCATACCCATCCTTGCCGATTTCCTTGACAGCGATCATATCACTAAGATGTTCATTGGGTAAAAACACAACCGGGCAACCGCACAACACCGCTTCAATTGCCAGCGCGGTGTTTTCATACACGTAAAATAATTCGCTTTTGCGGAATAGTTCGGCGATTTGCTGTGGTGTTTGGCTATCAGGCTTATTTCGTGTGATTTCGATGCTGTCCTTGGTAATGTCAAATAGCTTGCCTTGATGCGCTACCTGATATTTATCCGCATAAAAGCAGGTGCCGCTGCGTTTTTGTCCCGCCGCAGGCGGGTGATAAGTACGCGTGTCAATCGCTGGTAAAAATAAAATATTCGTAGGGTTGCGTGTATGCGATGCCAGCACTTCGCCATAGCTGAAACATAATTCATTTTCGGCATATATTTTATCACCGCCCAGCAATCCCGGGAAATTGAGTACATACCGCACAACGCATGGGCTGTTAAATGGATTTCCAGTTACCGTTTCCGGATAGACCATGATAGGGGTAAGGCCGCGGTCAAAATGACTTTTGACGATATCGTGATTCAAAACAGGCGTCATCAAATCTGGGCAGATTTGGTGCTCGCGCCACGGCATCGCAGGGTACATGAGCAAATATGCCGTATGACCCAACTTATTCAAACTGTGACACAGCAAATGCAGCACGCGAACACCCGCCGATATGCGCACATAAGGCGGCGCAACGATATAAAAAGGATTCGAAGCCGCTGGATAAATCTGGTGTTCGTCAGGAAGCTGGGGTGTCATTTGATTAAGCTAGCAAGATAGGCGGCGGTGTCCCGAATTTGCACATCAATGCTGCGTAATGTCAATCCGTGATGGTCCATCATCTGGTTAAACGGCTTGCTATTCCCTACATACACATCATCTTTATCGGTGATGATATGAGGGCGGCAAATTGGCGTTTGGGGCTTGCCCATTACCTCGCGGATTTTTTCGGCAAGCGCGGTCAGTTCCACTACTTCTTCGCCGGCTGTATCAAACACAGGCACATCGTCTTTTTTGGAGTTGAGCAGCATGGCAAACCCCAGCGCCACCAAATCAGCCACATGAATATATGAACGAAAAACACGGTGTGGCGCGTGGATGGTAATTTCCTTTCCGCCCATGCACGATGCAATCATCGATGCCAGTGCATAGAGTTCGATTTTATTGATGAACGGGCCAGATAAATTAAACAGGCGCGGAATACATGCCGGTATGTTTTTTTGCTTGGCAATTTGCAAAAACCGCTCTTCATCCTGATGCTTCATCACCCCATAGGGATTAGCCTGCATATCGTCATCAAGCTCTCGCGTAGTCGCGGTTGTTCCGCCACTTGGCGGAACAGAGCGGTCGCGCTTATACACAGCGCCGGATGATGGCATAAAGATGCCACGCGCATCGCTGCGTTCAATGGCTGCTGCAACGCAATCACTAATCACCGTGTTGCCGGCGATGAATGCATCAACGCTTTGACCCAGCAAACGGTCTTTGGTCAAGAATGCGCAATGGAAAAACAGCTTTGGACCTGCTTCCAGCACACGAATATGCTCCAGCGCTAAACAAGGAATAGTACGACCGGAACGCAGCGTTAAATCACGCGCAGATGAACCAAACACCGAAACTCGTTTCAATACATCATCGCCCAGCGCGCTTTCCAACATTTCAAGCGCTGCCTGCCCTATCCACCCGCCGCCACCAGTAATGACGATATCACATGGGCTTGCCCGTAATACTTCAGCCAGCGCTGTCGGGAATTCCAGTCTTCCCGCAACGCTGGACATTACTTACCGCCGTTTTTGATAAATGCGCCGATCATATCCACGATATAATCGTTTTCGGCATTCCCGATACCGGGGTAAACGCCCAGCCAGAAGGTATCGCGCATCACCTTATCGCTATTTGGCGTTTCGCCATGAACACGGTATGGGCGGTCTTTCATGTAAGGCTGGCGTAATAAATTTCCGCCGAACAGCAACCGCGTGCCAATTTTCTTTTCATTCAAATAAACCAGCAATTCATCGCGCTTGAACTTCGCGCCATCCCGCATCGATAGCGGGAAGCCAAACCATGACGGATCGGATTTCGGCGTTGCCTCCGGCAAAATCAGCACATCTTCAAATTGCTTCAACCCTGCTTTCAGATAGGTGAAGTTCGCGCGGCGCTTGGCAACAAAATCATCCAGACGGTCAAGCTGGGCATAACCAACGGCTGCCTGCATATCGGTAATCTTTAAATTATAACCAATATGTGAATAGGTATATTTGTGGTCATAGCCAAATGGCAAATCACCCAACTGCCAGCCGAAGCGCTTCTTGCAGGTATTGTCCATGCCCGGCTTGCACCAGCAATCACGGCCCCAGTCACGCACCGATTCCAGAATGCGCTTCATCACTGCGCTGTTGGTATAAACCGCACCGCCCTCACCCATGGTGATATGATGTGCAGGATAAAAGCTTACCGTACCAATATCGCCAAACGTGCCAACCATCTTGCCATTATAGGTCGCGCCCAACGCATCGCAGCTATCTTCGACAACATATAAATTATGTTTCTTGGCTACCGCCATCACGGTATCCAAATCAAACGGATTACCCAAGGCATGCGCAACCATAATGGCGCGGGTCTTTGGTGTTATTGCGGCTTCAATCTGTTCGGCGCGAATGTTGTAGGTTGGAATATCGACATCAATAAATACCGGCACTAATCCGTTTTGGATGAGCGGATTGATGGTGGTTGGAAAACCGGTTGAGCAGGTAATCACTTCATCGCCTGGCTTTAATGCCTTCGCGCCAAGCAAATGAGAGGTGAGCGCGGTTGCAGCCAAAAGGTTAGCTGAAGAACCGGAATTGCAGGTTAAAACTGCATTCACGCCCAGAATTTTTCCAAAGCGTTCTTCGAACATGTCGTTGTAACGACCCGTGGTGAGCCAGAATTCCAATGCGCTATCCACCAGCGTGGTCATTTCATTGGCGCCATATACGCGGCCCGAAACAGGCACGGGTGATTTACCAGCAGTAAATGGTTTTGGCGCATGCGCAAGTTCTGCATATCTCTTGGTTAGCTCCAAAATCTGCGTACGCAGGGCTTCAGCTTCGCTGGTTTCATTCGAGAATTGCGGGGAGACATGTTTTTTAGCAGCAGCAGTACTCATTTATTTTTCCTAAAGTGTTTAAACAGAAGCGGTTGCCAATGGGCGGGCTTGCCCAGCAGCATTAGTTGAAATCTTGTCGTGATAGGCCTGAATTTGGGCAAGGGTAACCGTGTTCATATTCGCGCTTGCCTGCTGCGCCTTATACCATTCAACGGTCATGGCTAATGCATCATGCAAGGTAAGGCGTGGCTTCCAGCCTAGTTCAACCCGGGCCTTGCTGCTATCGAGACGCAGCAGGGTTGCTTCATGCAAACGGCGGGCATCCGGGGTGATTTCAAGTCCGGCCTTAAAGCCCCATAATTCACAAACCGTATTGGCCACATCGCCAACGCAAACTTCGCTTTCAGATTCCGGCCCAAAATTCCATGCTTCAGCTCCGTTTTTCGGGCGACGCTCCCACAACACTTCTACAGCGCGTAAATAACCCGAAAGCGGCTCCAGCACATGTTGCCATGGGCGGATTGCACCGGGGTTACGAATGACTGGTTTTTGGCCGCGCGCAACAGCGGCAATGATATCCGTCATCAATCGATCGCGTGCCCAATCGCCACCGCCAATCACATTGCCGGCGCGGGCAGATGCAATGACCTGCTCACCTTTGTTGAAATAGGAATGGCCATAGGATGAGACCACAAGTTCTGCGCATCCTTTGCTGCTGCTATAGGGGTCATGGCCGCCCATCGCATCGCCTTCACGATAGGGCCAGATTTGCTCGCGGTTTTCATAGCATTTATCGGTCGTGATAACGAGCGTCACCTGCACCGATGGCGCCGCGCGCACCGCTTCCAGCATGTGCACAGTACCCATGACGTTGGTTGCATAGGTTTCAACGGGTTCGTCATAAGATAAACGCAAAATCGGCTGCGCTGCCAAATGCAACACGATATCCGGCTTAAAATTCTTTACTGCGCTTTTTAATGTTTCGCCATCACGGATATCGCCGATCTGATGACTAACCGCGCCTTCCACATTGGCAAGCGTAAAGAGATTTGGAACGGTAGGTGGTTGCAGCGAAAACCCATGCACCACTGCGCCCAATTGCTTTAGCCACAGCGCAAGCCAGCCACCCTTAAACCCCGTATGCCCTGTCAGGAATACGCGCTTGCCGCGCCAAAAATCCTTGTGTGGATTTACACCGCTCATGCAAAACGCCTCTTGCCACCATTGGCGATTTCTTTTGGCTTTTCATCGCTCCAGATTTTCCATGGCGCTTTATTTTTTTCCCACATCGCATCCAGATGATTGCGGTCGCGCAGTGTATCCATGGGCTGCCAGAATCCGTGATGTTCAAACGCCATCAACTGCCCATCTTTTGCAATGTTTTCGAGCGGGTCACGTTCCCACGGCATGTCATCGCCGGAGATATAATCAATCACCTTGGGGTTTAATACAAAGAACCCGCCATTAATAAGGCCGCTTTCGGTAACAGGTTTTTCAACGAATTGTTTGACCGAACCATTGGGCTGAATGTCGAGCGAACCAAAACGCGCCAGCGGTTGCACAGCGGTAACTGTTGCGAGCTTGCCATGTTGCTTATGAAACTCAATGCTCTTGGAAATATCCACATCGCCCACACCATCACCATAGGTCAAACAGAAGGGCTGAGTATCATCCAGATAACGACGTACACGGCGCACACGGCCACCGGTTTGGGTTTCTTCGCCGGTTTCAGCAAGTGTGATATGCCAGTCTTCTTGGGATTCTTGATGAAGCTGCACGCCGCCACCACGCGTATCGACGCTGATGTCCACATTGTGCAAGCCATAATTCAAAAAATATTCTTTAATCTTGAACCCTTTATAGCCAAGGCAAATCACGAAATCACGAATGCCATGCGCGGCATAAATTTTCATGATGTGCCAAAGGATGGGGCGACCGCCAACTTCAACCAGTGGCTTTGGCAATGACACAGTTTCTTCGGAAAGGCGCGTACCTTTGCCGCCCGCCAAAATCACTGCTTTTATGCCCTTGTGTTTGCTTTCCATGGCCTTGCCTCGCTCGTCCGGTTACCCATCTTTTTTGTGGGGCTTTGATAGCATTATTTAGGCTGGCTGGCAAACACCGCTTAGCGCTTTTTGCCCCTTAAAAACCAGCGTTAAGCAAGGTATTTGGCAAGTCTGGCATACTGCGCCTCAGGAAGGTCTGGCGACATCCGGTGCAAGGGATTCGATACCATGCCGCCGCTTTCAGTAACGCGGCTGGTAATTTTGGGGAAATAGGTCTGCTTGGGGTCAACCGGAACGATAAAAGCAGCCGGACCTTTTTCAGCAAAGGCTTTTTTGAACGCGGCATCGTTTTCAAAACCGGGTTTTAAATTCATTGTTGGCACATCCCACGCCGAGAATAATTTTGCCCAGTGTGGCAAACCCAAACCCGTTGCGCCATCACAGCCCACATAGCGGCCACCAAAATAATTGCTCTGCGTCATACGAATAGATGCATAACCATTATCATCATAGATAAAGATTTTGAGGTTTAGCTTGTTGGCAGCAGCCGTGCCGATTTCCTGAATGTTTTGCGAAAAGCCGCCATCACCTTCCACCAAAATCGTGCGTTGGCCATTTGCCGCCATGGCTGCGCCAATCGCGCCGGAAAGCCCATACCCCATCGATGCGAGGCCCTTATTGGTGACCATTCGCTGGCCTTGCTTTAATTCAAATACCTGCATCATGCTGGTAAAAGCGCTGCCAGAGCTGCATGGAATAATCACATCGCCTTTTTCGCACAGGGCAGAAAGCTTGCTGACAAAATGGTATGGCGAGATAAATCCTTCACCTGTTGTATTGCCTTCCTCCACCATGGGGAGTTCTTTTTTGATTAAACGGCAATGGTCAATCCATTCTTTATGTTCGCCAAGGTTTGCGCTGCTTAAAAATTTCAAAACCTCATTCGCATCGCCGCAAATCGGCCAATCAACCACCGGATGCCCTTTTTCCAATTCGGCTTTATCGCATTCCACCTGAATGACTTTTCCAACGGGCACAAATTCCTGCCAGTTAAATCCGGTTTGTTGCATGCCAAGGCGTGTGCCCAATGCAACCAGCACATCCGCTTGCTGCATTACCAAATTCGAATAACGCATGCCCCATGTGTTCGGACGGCCAAAATAATTTGGCATATCCGCCGGCACACGGTCAGCGCCATTCCATGTGGTGGTCACGGGAATTCCCAGTTTTTCGAAATGGATGCTTGCCGCAACATCGCGGTCGATTCCGCCGCCCAGTAATAATACAGGACGTTTGGCATCTTTAATGCGCGCTGCCAGTTTTTCCAGATCACCCTTTGCAATCGGATTAAATGATGTGGCTTTGGACGTGGTTGGTTTGTTTAATGTTTTTTCATCAACATTACGCGCCTGAATATCCAGCGGTAATTCGATAAACACCGGCCCCTTGCGGCCGCTGCTACCCGCTTTTGCCATGTCGGTAAATTTATCCTGCGCAACAACATCATCCATTAATGTAGATAGCACACAAACCGGTTTTGCCAGCGCAACGCCGTCGATTTCCTGAATACCGTTCTGGCGCAGTTTACCGCGCGCCAAATCTGCCGTTTTTACCTGCCCACCAATCACCAGCAATTCGCGCGATTCAAGATATGCGCCGCCCATGGCGGTGATAATATTGGTAAGGCCTGGCCCAGCGGTGACCAGCGCAAAGGCGCGTTCGCTTTTTTTGGTTTCCCCTCTTTGGGATTCATTGAAATACTCAACCGCAATTCCCGCCGCCACTTCATGCACCACCGGCACCATCTTCATCTTGCGGCTGCATGATTCCAGAATGTGCATGATGTTTCCGCCCGCCAGAAAAAAGCAGGTGGTATAGCCAGCTTCAACAAGCCAATCAGCCAATAAATCACTGTATTTCATATGGGGTCCTATCGGAAGTTACGCAGCAGCGCGGTTGGTTTTTTTGCGAAGCGATGTCAGAACGTGTTCCATCGCGGCCGTGAGATGTGTGCGGCTTTCATCATTTTTTGGCAAGGTCTTTAATTGGGCGCGGCCATCTGCAGCAACCACGACGACGCGATAACCATCAACCTTATGCTTTTTATCGGATGAAAAACGGTCGAAAAGATCAGGCGCAGTTACGCCTTCCAATGCAGCAGGCAAATCCGTTACCAGCGCCAACAATTCTTCAACATGCTGGCGCATCACCGCAACATGCGGCTGCGATGCGTAATTTGCACCCATGCGTTCTTCGAGCGCCAGCGCGCATAGCATCCCCACGCCCACTGCAATCCCGTGGCTGACGCGGTAATGCGATGCACCTTCCAACGCATGGCCAAAGGTGTGGCCGAAATTAAGCAATAACCGTTCGCCCTTATCAAACTCATCGGTTTCGATGAACCATTTCTTGGCAGCAAGGGATGTTGCGATAACGCGCGCAAACCCGCCCTCACCCATCGTGGCGGATGGTGTGGTTGCCATATACGCATTCCAGCTATCCAGCCCGCGGCAATAACAGATTTTTGCCGCCTCAATCATGCCAGCAGCGATTTGTTCGGCGTTTAATGTTGCAGTGAAAGCTGGATCAATTAATACACGGCGCGGCGGGTTAAATGTGCCAACAATATTTTTATATTCACCGACATTGATGGATGATTTACCGCCAATGCAGCTATCGGCCATGCCAAGCAAGGTCGTTGGCATATAGATCCAGTCTAAACCCCGCATATAAATCGCTGCGCAAAACGCGGAAACATCCTGAACAATACCGCCGCCTACCGCCAGTAATAAGGTATCGCGCGTGGTGCCCAATTTGCGCAACTGCGTGATGATGGCGGGAATGGCATCAAGGCTTTTAACGGTTTCTTCCGACCTCAATGCAATCGCCTTTACGCCTGCCTTTTCAAAATCTGCGGCAAAGCGTTCATCGCAGATGGCAATAAGATTCTGGCCCTGCGCCATGAATTGCTGGTAAAGCCCGGAAGCAACTTCAACATCATAGTTGCCTGTTGATGATGAGATAGAGAATTTTTGCTGCATGGTGGTTCTCAGATGAGTCTGTTTAGAATTTTGCTGCGGCTAAGGATTTTTGGTGGTTTTTGAGAACCGGAGCGCAGCGTACGTTTAAGTACGTGAGCACCGGAAGCGGAAAAAACGCCAAAAAGCTAACGCCGCAGTCTGAATTATAAATAGACTCAGATAATGCGGACATGGCTATATCCTAAATCCGATGCAATAAATTGGCCGGTAATGCCGGTGTTATTGGGCGAGCATAAATGGAACACGAGGTTCGATACGTCATTTAACTTCGGCATGCGGTTGAATTTGGTTGCGGTTTCCAGTTGCTTGATCTGGTCGGGGCTTAAATTCCGCTGGGTCATCGGTGTATCAAGTGCACCCGGCAATACCGCATTAATCAAATGGCCATCGCTTGCCAGATCAGCAGCAGCGGATAACACTAACCCCTGCAAAGCCGCCTTGGTGATGCAATAGGAATATTTGTTCTGGCGGGCAATATTCTGCCAGATAGAACTGATGACGCACAAACGTGAAGAATCCGAGAGCAGTTTACGGCTCAGCAATTTTTGTAAGGTAATCACCACAAACAAACAATTCGCGCGATACAATTCCATGTGCTGCTGCGTATCCACATCATAGGCGCTATCATTGATGTTTGCGCCTTGGGCCCAGCACACTGCCGAAAATTGGCCATACTTATCTAACGCGCTGCCATCAAAATTTTCAGCAAACGGGTCAAGCTCCAGCCATGTCACGCCATCAGCAACAGGCGCAGTTGGCGCATGTCGGCCGGTTGCAATAACCTGCCAGCCTTCGGCCAGAAATTTTTCAAGAAGCGAAGAGCCAATGGCCCCTGCGCCGCCAAACAGCAGCACCCGCGGGGCTTTGGTCAATTCAGATGATGTGGCGCTGTTTGACACAGCACACGCTTAGGATGCAAGGGCGATAGCAGGCTTGCCTTGCGCTTCTGCTTCGGCCTGCAAAATCTTCCAGCGCGCTTCCAGCATGTCGATGCGTTTGGCATCTTCACGTTGAATAGCGCCGTAATATTCGCGCTTGTTAAGAAGCCATAGCAATTCGAAGTGAACCGCGTTCAGCAATCCGCTGTCGATTTCTTTTTGTTCAATCGCCTTACCGTCAAAAATAACCTTGCGGGTTTCAAAACGGGTAAGGATGATTTTATTGACCTGACGCAGCGCGGAAATAGCATCCATGGAAACGCCACCCCCAACGACAAGATCAAGGCCCTTGGCTTTGCAAACCTTTGCGGTTTCAAGAATATAATCGGTCACTTTCTGTTCGTTGATGTCCTCGCGCGAGAATCCCTTGGAGAGGGAGAAATCGACGCGGCCAAACACAATACCGTTGGAACCACCGGGCTTGCGTGCTTCATCAGCAAGGCCCTGCAATTGGCCATAAGCCGTTTCGGTTTCAAGATTGAACAGGAAGTCAGTGTCTTTTTGTTCGTCTGCCGAATAAACCTTGTTCTTTGAATCAATAAATTTGCTTAAGGCATAAACGCTTTCAACCATCGGCGCGATGATGTAATCGACGCCAAGCTGTTTTGATTCCAGCAAATCGCGCATCGCTTCGCAGCCACCAATTTTCAAACCGATTTTAACATTTGCTTTGCGAGCAATTTCAATCAGGCGAAGCAATTCTTCAACGCGCGTACCTTCTGCTTCGAACTCGGCTTTAACAGCAAGATATCCGTATTCATCACGGCCCTGTTTCAGAATGTCGAGCATTTGGCGTTCGAGCTTGTTCATTGATTTCCTCACAAAGAATAAATAAATGTTAAATGCGCTTCATGCACTAGAAGCAAAGTGTGGTTTTTTATAGGCTAGCCGAGCTTTCCAGTCAAAACAAAAAGGCTGTTATTGCGATTGCAGCACATGCACTATACTCGTCATTCAACCCTGTTAAGCTACTGATAACGAAGAAACATGGTATTGATTAATAAAGCAGCGAACCCGGCCAAAACACGCCCAGAATCACAATGAAATTGGAATACGGCTATTATTTCCCTGATGATGAAACGCATTTCCAGTCGTTTCTTGCACATGGGGATTACCAAATTTTGCAGCGGGAAATGGGGGTGGGCGTTTGCCGCGCCATCAATATACCGCTGAATTGCGCACTGGATATCGGCGCACATGTGGGGTTATGGGCACGACCGCTTTCAACTGTATTCAAAAAAGTCATCTGCTTTGAACCGCGAAAGGAAAATGTGGAATGTCTGCGTAAAAATCTGGCAGACAGGAATGCGATTATCTATCCCTTCGGCCTTTCCGATACCATTACGCAAAAATCGTTTTACATGCCAGGCGATGTGCACAATAGCGGCGCAGGTTCATTTGGCACGTTTGAAAACCGCAGCGCGACATCCACCACCGCCGATTTAAAAACGCTGGATAGCATTAAGATATCCGAGATTAATTTTATCAAAATGGATGTGCAGGGTTGGGAATTGAACGTCGTGCGCGGCGGTGTTGAAACACTGCGCCGCATGCAGCCCGTTATATTATGTGAAAACGAGCCCGTGCAGGAAGGTCTTGTGGAACTGCTCGCGCAACTTGGTTATGAAAAAATCCTGCGCGTTGTGAAAGAAGATATTTTCGTGCCCACATCGCTGCTGTCCAAAGATGCACGCACGGCGCTAATGTCGTATTTTAATGAACGCAAAAGTTATTTTGAAAGCCTTATTTAAGCCCATTACGTGATGCGCTTTTTAGTCATATTGACGGCGAAGTCCGGCTTGCCCATACTCTTATACCCCACCCACCACCTCCCTTAGAAGGTTTCCTTCCATGACAAAAATTCTTGAAAAACTTTACCCTGCTTTAGGCTTAAGCGTCGTGCTGGCCCTTGCAGCATTATTTGGATTGCACAGTAACCTGATGAATGACGCCGCACAAATGGTAACGCTGCACATCAATGTCGCAGTGTGGCTGCATGTCGTATGCGGCATTTTGTGGATTGGCTTGCTGTGGTACTTCAACTTTGTGCAAATCCCCACCATGCCGAAAATCCCTGCTGAACTGAAACCAGCGGTTGGCAAATTCATTGCACCAGAAGCCTTATTCTGGTTCCGCTGGTCTGCGCTTGCAACCGTTGTAACTGGTTTGCTGGTTGCCTATATCAAAGGTTATCTCGTCAGCGCGCTAACCCTGGAAGGCAGCCGCACCATCGGCATCGGCATGTGGCTTGCACTTATTATGGCTGCAAACGTCTGGTTTATCATCTGGCCAAACCAGCAAAAAGCATTGGGCATCGTAACCGTTGACGATGCAGCAAAAGCAAAGGCTGCCCGCACCGCGATGCTAGCCTCACGTACCAACTTCGTTTTGTCCCTGCCAATGCTGTATTGCATGGTATCGCAAAACATCGCTGGATAACTTACACAGTATCAATAGAAAGGGCGGCACTAGCCGCCCTTTTTTTATGCCTTGGTTTTATGCGCTCGCTGCAAGGCCAGCAACTTTGAGCAATTCCAGATCAGCAATTGTATCGTTATTTGGCGTGGTCAGTAGTTTTTCGCCGTAGAAGAATGAATTTGCACCCGCGAGCAAACACAATAACTGCGCTTCGCGGCTCAGAGTTGAACGCCCTGCCGATAGCCGCACACGCGCCTTTGGCATGGTAATACGTGCAGCCGCCACCATGCGTACCAAATCAATTGGATCAACAGGCTTTTGTTTTTCCAGCGGCGTTCCTTTCACAGCAACCAATGCGTTGATGGGCACACTTTCGGGATGCGGCGTCAGGTTTGAAAGGGTCTGCAATAAGCTAGCGCGGTCATGCGTGGTCTCACCCATGCCGATAATACCGCCGCAACATACCGTAATGCCCGCATCACGCACATGCGATAAGGTTTGCAAACGGTCATCGTAATCACGTGTCGTTATCACATTGCCGTAAAATTCCGGCGATGTATCAAGGTTATGGTTATATGCGGTAAGACCTGCTGCCTTCAGTTTTTCAGCCTGATGTTGCTTAAGCATGCCCAAGGTCACGCAGGCCTCCATACCCAATTCGCGCACGCCTTCGACCATTTTGCATACCGCATCGAATTCTGCGCCGTCTTTAACTTCGCGCCATGCCGCGCCCATGCAAAACCGCGCCGCGCCAGCTGCCTTGGCCGCACGTGCTTTTTCCAATACGGCATCAACTTGCATCAGGCGTTCTTTGGCAACACCGGTTTCCTTGGCATGATGCGCACTTTGCGGGCAATAGCCGCAATCTTCGGGGCACCCGCCGGTTTTAATCGAAAGCAGACTTGCAAGTTGCACATCATTCGGCTGATGCGCACGGTGAACCGCGCGCGCATGGTCTAATAATTCAAACAGCGGCAATTCAAGCAAAGCCTGAATTTCGGCAACCGTCCAGTCATGACGGGTGGGTGAATTCGAAATAGTGCAATCTGGCATGTGATTATTGAATGGTTCTGGATGGTTTTAAAATGTTTCCCTATTATTAGGACATGAACCGTTACTCTGCAACCCTGTCTAGGCTGAAGGAAGAAGGCCGTTTTCGCGCCCTTTCACCAGCCATGGGCATAGATTTTACTTCGAATGACTATTTGGGGTTTAAAACGCATCCGGCGCTGCGCGCTTGCGCCATGGAAGCACTGCAAAACGGGCTAGATATCGGTTCGGGCGGTTCACGCCTGCTGCGCGGCAATCATCCCGCGCATGAACAATTGGAACATGAAGCCGCAGAATTTTTTGGATGTGAGCAGGCATTATTTTTCAGTAGCGGTTTTTCGGCAAACCATGCGCTGATGACTGCACTGCCCGCATCGCATGATATAATTTTATTTGATGGGCTTATCCATGCCAGTTTGCGTGATGGCATTCAAAGCAACCCCGCCAAACATATCCGCATCCCGCACAATGATGTGAATGCATTTGAAGAAAATCTAAAAAATAATTCCGGTAAGACCTGCTGGATAGTGGTGGAAAGCATTTACAGCATGGATGGTGATTTTGCGCCACTTGCTGACCTCATCAACCTTTGTAAAAAATATAATGCGATGTTGGTAGTGGATGAAGCGCACGCCACAGGTGTATTCGGTGAAAAAGGCAAAGGGCTGACCTTTGGGCTGCATTCGCCAAACCTCATCACGCTGCATACCTGCGGTAAGGGATTGGGCGTTGCGGGGGCGCTTGTTTGCGCATCTTCAGAAATCATAGAAACCCTTATCAATAAAGCGCGGCCATTCATTTATTCAACCGCGCCCATGCCGCTGCAAGCCCTATTGGTTAGCAAAGCATTGCAACTATGCGCCGCTGCTGATGAGCAACGCGCCTATTTATTCGCGCTGTGTGATTTGGCGCGCAATGTTTTTCCATCCCCGCCATCACCCACGCCTATCATCCCCTATATTTTGGGGGAGGAGCAAAAAGCGCTGGCCGCAGCCATGGCTTTGCAAGCCAAAGGGTTTGATGTTCGCGCCATTCGCCCGCCCACCGTGCCCAATGGTTCATCGCGCCTTCGCATCACGCTCAATGCCAGCTTGCGCAAGGAAGATGTAACCGCGCTTGGCAAAGCCTTGTGGGAAATTGCATGAGCAAAAAATTTATTATCACAGGAACCGGAACGGGCATTGGCAAAACGCTGACCTCTGCCATGCTAATGCTTGGGCTTGATGCCGATTATTGGAAACCGGTTCAAAGCGGCACGGAAACCGACACCAACACACTGCGCAAACTCACCCAACTTCCCGCCAACCGTTTTCATAATGAAGTGTACTCCTTTGAAATGCCCGCTTCCCCGCATATTGCAGCGGAAAGCGAAGGCCGCGTAATTGATATCGCCAAGCTAAAACCGCCCCATACACCGCGCACGTTATTGATTGAAGGCGCAGGCGGATTGATGGTTCCCGTCACGCGCACCGTGCTGATGATTGACGTGTTCAAACAAATGAACGCCCCGGTTATTCTGTGCGCGCGAACCGAACTTGGAACCATTAATCATACTTTATTATCCGTGCAGGCACTAAAGGTGCATGGTATTCCCTTGCACGGCATCATTTTTCTTGGGCCCGAAAACAAGGACACCATCAAAACCATCATCGATTTTTCTATGGCAAAACTATTGGGCCATATTCCCGTACTTAACGAAATTTCTGCGGCATCACTGACCGAACTATTTAACAGCAATTTCAATAAAAGTGATTTTATATGACCCCTTCTCCGCTCTGGCATCCGTTTACCCAGCACGCGCTGCAAGATAGCGAAGTGTTCATTGATCGCGCTTCAGGCGCATCGCTATATACCAAGGATGGCCGCGAGATTATCGACGGCATTTCATCATGGTGGGTCAACACCCACGGCCATTGCCACCCCGCGATTGTCAACGCCGTGCAAGAACAGGCGGCCAAGCTCGATCAGGTGATTTTTGCAGGCTTTACCCACGCACCCGCTGAAGAACTTGCAAAAGAATTACTGGAATTCACCAATAACGCTTTTGACTATGTGTTCCTGTCCGACAGTGGCTCAACAGCTGTTGAAGCAGCTCTGAAAATGGCAATTGGCGTTCATGCGCATAACGGTAAACCGCGCCAGACGATTGTCGCGCTTGAACATGGTTATCACGGCGATACCTTCGGCGCGATGGCTGCGGGCGCGCCTTCTGTGTTCAATGAAATCTACGCACCCTTTTTATTCAAAGTTGAACGTCTGCCGTTTAACAGCATGGTTGATGCATTCAAGGCATTATTGAAAACGAATGGAAGCGACATTGCCGCGCTAATTCTTGAACCTTTGGTACTCGGCGCTGGCGGCATGAAAATGTATACGCCAGAAATTCTGAAAACGCTTTCCGATTTATGCGCAGCGCATGGCATCATTTTAATTGCCGATGAAGTGATGACGGGCTTTGGCCGCACAGGTACGCGTTTTGCGTGCGAACAGGCAGGCATAACGCCTGATATCATGTGCGTATCAAAAGGAATTACCGGCGGATTGTTACCGCTTGGCGCAACCTTGTGCAGCAATGCCATCTACAACGCATTTTATAAAAAAGATAAATCAAAAACCTTCTGGCATTCATCATCCTATACCGGCAATGCGTTGTCCTGCGCGGCGGCGCTGGCCAATCTCAAACTATGGCGCGAAAATAATACCGACAGCATCATTAAGAATGTTTGCGCCATGCAATCCGCGCAGCTTAACCAATTGCAAAACCACCCGTTAATCCGCAATCCGCGCCAATGTGGCACCATCATCGCATTCGAGATTTGCCATAAGGAGCAAGGTTATCTATCTTCTGTGGCGTCGCAGCTTTACACTTATTTTTTAGCGAACAATATTTTACTTCGCCCACTTGGAGATACCGTTTATGTCCTCCCGCCCTACTGCATTAGCGAGCAACACCTCGCCCGCATCACACGCGTCATTGGCAACGCCCTGGATGCTATCGGGTCTGGAAGCCTTAAATCAGCCGCTTGAAGGGCGTTTTCGCGCATTCCTTACCCGCGTTATTCAAAACGATGAAACGCATGGGCGTTTTTTAAATACGCTGTCGCTGCTTGAGCATATTGGCAGCCGTAAAATCATGCTCTCGCACATTACCAAAAGTCCGAATAGCGAAGTTCTAAAACACATGGCGGAAGAAGCACGCCACGCCTATTTTTTCAGCCATAAGGCCGAAGCGCTTTTGAAACGACCGCTCGATGATTATTCATCAACAACTACCCTCGCCCCCGCTGCCGCCAAAATGTATTTCGGCAAGCTGGATAGTTTTATTGAGCACAGCATTACCGCGCCCCAAAAAAACGATGCGTGTTATTTATGGGTGTCGCTGATGATTGAACTGCGCGCGCATTGGGCGTATGGACTATATCAAAGCGTATTGCATGAGCATCAAAAGACGCTCAGCCTGAAAGGGCTAATCGCTGAAGAAAACCTGCATCTTGCAGAGATGTTTGATAGCGTAACCGCTTTGGATGCGAGTGCACAGGCGACCATTCCGCAATTGGCCGCGCATGAACACGAACTGTTCGTGCATTTCTTTGAACAACTGGAAGCAGCGATTTAAGATTTAACTTTTTCCGCTATCGCGCTGCGATAATATCGGATTTTCAATCGGCCATTTAATGTTCAATGCAGGGTCGTTCCACATCAGCGTGAACTGCCCCGCGCGGTTATACGTCGTCGTTTGTTTGTAATGGAATAGCGCTACATCCGATAACACCACAAATGAATTTCCGAATTTTGGCGGAATATAGATTTGCAAATTATTGGTTTCATTAATCGTGAAGCCTTGCCATTGGCGGTACTGTGCCGATGCTGGGTCATTATTAACAACCACAACATAAATTTCACCCACCAAGCATGAAATCATTTTCACCGTAACATTATCGCCGTGAATGCCGCGCAGCACATGTTTCTTGGTAATCGATGCGTCATCTTGAATAAAATCATCGGTAATGCCCGCCGCGTGGTAAAGCTCGCGGTTATAGGTTTCCACATATTGCCCGCGAAAATCCGAAAACTGCGTAGGCGGATGGATCAGCAACACGCCATCCAGCTTGGTCTTTTCAACCTTTAGCTTGCCGTGTTCCAAGGTTGAACCGGGATGCGTCATTTATTTCTCCACTACTTTTCCACAATGAAATTTGCTGGCAATGTTTCTGGGCATGGGTGGTTTTTAAACCGCAGCGCATAGTGGCTTAATCCCCAATTCGCATCATTAAAACAGAACGATGCCTTGCCTTTCAATATTTCGTTGAAATGCTTTTCATGGTCAATGTATTCAGGCTCCACAAACCCTGCCCTGCCCGAACGGTCATGGTCGGCATGATAAATGCGGTGCGGTTGCATGAATATCGCCTGATCGTACCCCGCTGCAAAGAGCTGGAATACGCCATAGGCATCGGTCTGCATATAAAAATTCGGATCTTCCGGAAAACCGTGGATTTTTTCCCATGCTTCCTTCGGCGCAATCACAAAATCACCCGATGCGTTGGTATGCAAACACATCGCCACATAATAGTTAGGGTGAAAATAACATTGCTCGCGCCAATGATCACTCGCAGCGGCAGTTTTTTTGCCAAACAGCAATCGATCTTCAATATTGCGGGTGCGGGTCGAGGTGCAATAAATCACATTATTATTGGGGTCTAACGTATCGCCGGGTTCGGGAACGGACCCGCTTTTGGCCAATATTTCCGGCGCAACTTTTACACTTATATCATGATAATTGCTGGCATGGCGGCGATGCACTTCGAATGTATTTTCTGCTGCCAGTTTTTCAAATTCAACAGCGGGCTTTCCCTTGCAGGGATCTAAATTAAAATCGCAGCGATCGGCGCGATAAAAATGAAATGGTGATAAACGCTTTTTGGAAATTTCTTCCAAAATGGAACTGCTGATAAAAATATCCTGATTAAGCACCATGCCAAAGGGTGCGCTGCCATACCGCAGGCCAATGTTTCGGGCGATGTAATCCTGTATCTTGCGCACACTGGCGCCCGGAATTTGCAAGTGTACTTCCGGTGGCACTTCGCAATACATCACATGGCCCAAAACGCTCCAATCGAATGCATCGCGTAATTTGGGTTTATCTGCAGGCGGGTTGTAATCAATAATCACAAATTCAAACAGGTCGGGCCAGCGTTTGACGAAATGCGCGTAGTAATCAATGAACAGTTGGATGCGCTCAGCCAAAAACCCGCCATAATTATCATTGCGATTGGCAAAGGAGATGGTGACGTACGGCTTCATTTTTTGGTGGCTTCCACATTTAACATCATCAAGCGACCATTGGTTTTATCCATATGCGGCAAATAGGCCTGGCTGTAATCATCAATGCCTGCCTTACCGATGTCGGTTTCGCGCCAATCATAACGGCGCACATCCTTAAATCCTGCTTCCTCTAATCCGGCTTTCAAGACATCAAAATTGAATATCATGCCGTGCCAGTCATAATCATCTTTCTGCCCGCCAATCAAAAGGCCAAGCAGTTGGGGTAGATTCTCATCCTGCTTATATTGCTCAACACAGGCATCGAAATCAGCGGTGGAAAGGCGCAACATGCCACCTTGTTTCAACAAACTTCCCCAATAGCGCAGCAGCGGTATCCATTCATTGCGCCCGAAATGTTCAATCGCCGCGCAGGAATAGATCATATCGACGCTTTCGGGCTTATAGGGCAAATCACGCAAATCCGCATGCACATCTGCTGCCGAATTTTCCAGAATATCGATATTCACGTATCCGGGCAGTTTCTTTTTACCGCAGCCAAGGTGGAGTTTTAACATGTTAGTCCCTTATTGTTTGCGCGCGGTAACCCACAGCGCCCAGCTTTGCGGAGTTGCTGCCTGCGGATACGAACGACCATCGTAAAATGTCACGTCTGTAAATCCCGCACGTTGCAGCACACCAACTATTTCATTCTGCTGCCACAGATGCAAGCGTATCGTTTCTGTAAATGGCGCTACGCCCGTGATACCCTGAAGTACAATCTTGTAATTTAATGTTACCTTACGGCTTGTAACATCCAGTTGCGGCAGAATGGTTTGGACAACCATTCCACTGCCCAGATAATTATCAAAGTCTTTGCTACGCGTTGTATCGCGTGGAGGGTCTGCCAACACACATTCGGCATGCCACATATCGAACAGGAACGGCGCATTGGATTTTAAGCGTTTTGCGGTTTCACGGAATAAATGCGCAAGCGCATCCGCGTCATGTATGTAATTCACCACATGGAAATACGCCGCGGCGGCATCAAAACCATGCGCGGCCAATTTTCCAATATCTCCTTGGAATAGTTTAATCGCAGATTGCGTGGCGCATTTTTTTTGCATCACGTCTGCAAAGTCAGCATCGGTTTCAACCGCGGTCACATCTGCCCATTTGCATAATTGTAATGATTGGTTTCCCGTACCGCTGCCAATTTCCAGAATGTTTGGGCGCGACGCATGCTTCACTAATCCGCGCAAAATTTCTGCATCCGCGTGGTAATCCTTGTCGCTATATATGGCATCATAATACTGCACGAAAGGGCGCATGTTCAGCTATTTTGCTTGAAATAATCTTTGATGGTGCCGCAAATGAATTGCAAATCACTGTCTTGCAACTGGAAATGGATGGGAAGGCACTGGCCTTCCGCATACAGCATTTCACAGTTCGCTAGTGTTGCGGCGGGTTCGCTGCGCAATTTGGGTTGTAAATGCATGGGGTAGAAAAAGCCGCGCGTTTGAATACCTTTATCCTGCATCGCTTTCATCAAGCCATCGCGGTGCTTTGATAAAATCGGAAAACGGAAGGCAATAAGATTGCTGTCCTTATGCACATCCATGAATCGCAGATCGCCCACGCCCTTTAATGCGTTGGCATAGAAATTCCATTTATGAACCTTGGCCGCATAAATGGCATCGAATTTTTTTAATTGTGCGCGGCCAATAGCGGCTTGAATATCCGTAATTCTGAAATTCATTCCCAAGGATGGATGAATGAATGTTCCGGCATTCGGGCGGCCTTGGTTACGCAGCAGGCTTATCTTCGCATGCAGATCCTCACGCTGCGTCATCAACATGCCGCCTTCGCCGGTTGTGATGGTTTTATCGGAATAGAATGACACCACGCCAATATCGCCAAATGTGCCTGCTTGTTGGCCTTTATGCTTTGCACCCAAGGCTTGCGCAGCATCTTCGAGTACCAGTAATTTATGTTCCTTGGCAAAGGCCATCAATGCGGTCATATCCGCGCATTGCCCATAGATATGCACCGGCATCATGATCCGCGTATTGGGTGTTAGCGCAGCCTTGAAATGCTCTACATCACTGTTGAATGTCTTTGGGTTGCAATCGACAAAAACGGGTTTAAGCCCTGCGAACACAGCCGCCGTTGCCGAGCCATAGAATGTATAACTCGGAATTAAAACTTCACTACCTGGCGGCGCATCTAAAGCAAGAAATGCCAGATACAGCCCCAAGGTTGCATTCGGCGCAAAGGATAAAAATTTGGAACCCGTGAACGCCAATAAACTTTCGGCAAAAGCTTTGGTATGCGGTCCTTCCGATAGCCAGCGCGCATCAATGCATTGCTGCACCAGCTCGGCTTCGTCGGCGCCGATGCTTAAATCAACTTGTGAAATGCGTAAATCAGTCACAATTTTACCTAGGTGAAAGGCCTTTTAGTGGGTGTATATAAAAGGTGCGGCCTGACCCTTTAAAATTGAATTAACGGCGTTTTTCCAGCCATAAATACACAACCGGCGTGATGTACAGCGTGAGCAGCTGCGAGACCAAAAGCCCGCCCACAATGGCGATGCCAAGGGGCTGACGTAGTTCGGAGCCCGCGCCAATTCCCATCGCAATCGGCAATGTGCCGAACAGCGCGGCAAAGGTCGTCATCATAATCGGGCGAAAGCGCATCAAGCACGCATTGTAAATTGCATCATGCGGGGGTTTACCTGCATGCCGTTCCTGCATCGCAAAATCGACCATCATAATCGCGTTTTTCTTGACGATACCAATCAGCAATACAATCCCCACCAGTGACATGACATTCAAATCCATCCCGAACAGCATCAGGAATAAAATTGCGCCAATACCCGCCGACGGCAAACCGGAGAGAATGGTAATCGGATGAATGAAGCTTTCATACAACATGCCTAGAATGATGTAGATAACGATGATTGCAAGCAATAGCAGCAACCCCTGCCCGGATGATGAATCCGCAAAAGCCTGCGCAGTGCCTGCGGCGTTACCGGTTATGTTTTCGGGCATCCCCAGTTGTTTTTTTAATGCTTCAATCTTTTGCGTTGCTTCGCCGAGTGATTTTCCGGGCGCAAGATTGTAGGAAATCGTTACCGATGGCAGCTGCCCTTGATGATTGATGGAAAGCGCGCCAACACCGCGGCGCACCGTTGCAATTTCCGACAAGGGCACATTGCCGTTCGTACCGCGAATGAATAGATGGCCGATATTTTCAGGCGTTTGTTGGAACTTCTCGTCGGTTTCCAGAATTACTGCGTAATCATTGCTCGGCGTGTAAATTGTTGCCACCTGCGCAGCGCCATACGCCTTATATAGGGTATCGCGGATCATATCATTGGTGATGCCATAGCTGGCGGCCTTGTCCGCCTGCACATCCAAAATCGCTTGCAAGGATTTAAGCTGCAAATCGGTGGTCACATCCTGAAAAATCGGATCGCTGCTCATCGCGTTCATGAATTTGTCAGACCACAAATAAAGCCCGTCAAGGTCGCTTCCTTGTAAGGTGTATTGGTAAAGGCTTTTCGCCAAACGGCCGGAGATGGAAAAATTCTGTACCGGCTGCATATAGGTTTTAAGACCTTCAACCGCCGCTGTTGATTTACGCAGCTGCTGCATAATGACTGCCGCCGATGGACGCTCGCTGCGCGGTTTTAATCCAAAGAAGAGACGACCCGTATTATAAGAACCTCTGCCACCGCCCAGTGCAAAAAACACATCTGTGACAAAAGGGTTTGCTTTCACAATTGCCGCGACGCGCTTTTGCTTATCAAGCATTTGCGCGTAAGAGACATCTTGCGCCGCCTCGGTTTGCGCAAAGACAAAGCCGGTGTCTTCCAGCGGAAAAAACCCTTTTTGTACGGCCACAAACAAATAAACGCTAAGGCCAATACTAGCAACCGTAACCAGCAACATCGTCTTCTGGTGCTGCAACACAAATTCCAGCGATGCACGATAAGCATCTTGTACCTTGTCGAACATCTTATCGAGCCAGAGCTCATATCCCTTCTGTTGATGCTCGCGTGGATTTTTTAAAAAGCGCGAGCACAACATCGGCGTCAGCGTCAACGCTATAAAGCCCGAAATTAAAATCGCCATGCTGATGGTCACGGCAAATTCATGGAAAATGCGCCCCACAATTCCGCCCATGAACAATACAGGAATAAACACCGCCACCAGCGATAAGGTAATCGACATAATCGTAAAGCCGATTTCCTTGGAGCCTTTAATCGCAGCATCAAACGGCTTCATGCCTTCTTCAATATGCCGTACGATATTTTCAAGCATCACAATCGCATCATCCACCACAAAGCCCACACATAACGTAATGGCGAGCAATGAAATGCTGTTGATGCTGAAATCGAATAGCGCCATTACGCCATAGGTCGCGACGATGGAAAGCGGTACGGCAAGCGCCGGAATCATCGTCGCGCGCAAGGTTTTCAAGAACAAGAAAATAACAAGAACAACCAGAACAATCGTGACCCCAAGCGTGAACTGCACATCATGCACAGCGTCACGCACCGCAACGGAACGGTCAAACATGGGCGTCAATTCAATACTTGTCGGTATTTGGGTTTTAAAAACAGGCAGCAATGCGCGTACCTTTTGAACCACTTCAATCGTGTTGCTGTCCGGCTGGCGCTGAATGGCGATGACCACCGCCTGCTTGCTATTCAAATAACCGGCAACGCGCGTGTCCTCTACGCTGTCCACAGTGGTTGCAACGTCCTTGATGCGCAGCGGCTTGCCGTCTTTCCACATGGCAATGATTTCGCCAAAATCTTTTGCTTCTTTGGGTTGATTGGCAATGTCGATGTTAAATAACTGCTTTGCGCCACTGATAATCCCAACGGGCGCATTTGATGCAGCGGATGACAAGGCATTACTTATGGTGTCAATCGACAATCCATTCGCGGCCAGCTTGCCGGGATCAACCTGCACGCGCACAGCGTATTTTTGCGTACCGTAAATCAAAACCTGCGCCACGCCCGGTAATGTCGATAAGCGCTGCGCCATGATGGTATCGGCATATTCATTCACTTTCGATAAAGGCAAGGTATCGGATGATACGGCGATGAATAACACAGGCTGGTCAGCCGGATTTACCTTCTGGAAAGATGGCGGCGTGGTCATTTCCTTGGGCAATTTGCGCAAGGTTGCGGAAATCGCTGTCTGCACATCAAGCGCTGCGCCGTCGATGTTTCTGTCTAAATCAAACTGTAATGTAATTTGCGTTGACCCCAGAAAGCTGGTCGACGTCATCGCGCTAACGCCGGAAATCGTCGAAAATTGCCGCTCCAGCGGTGTTGCAACGGATGATGCCATTGTCTTTGGACTTGCACCGGGCAAATTCGCCGTCACCTGAATGGTTGGAAAATCAACGCGTGGCAATGCACTGACTGCCAGCATCCGGTAACCGGCAATACCGCCTACCAACAGTGCCACCATCAGCAACACGGTGAAGACAGGGCGGCGAATACAAAATTCAGAAATGTTCATGAGGATTTAGTGTTGTGCGTGTGCTGGCTTGTCAGTTGCGGATTTATCGGTAACGGAGGGCACTTCCGGTGTCGGCGCTAACGGAATAAGTTCAGCCGGCTTTTCAGCAGGTTTATCTGCTGGTTTGGGTGCCTCTTTTGGCACATCAGGGTAACGCACCGAAACAGCATCACCGTCTTTAAGCGTCAGTGCACCATCAACCACCACTGCATCACCGGCGTTTACATTGGCAGTAATGACCGCCATGCCTTCAAACACACGCTCGACCTTTACGGGTTGTTTGGTAGCCTTTCCATTGGCAATCACAAAAAAGTAATCGCCGCTTTGTCCATGCTGTACTGCTGTTTCGGGCATAATCAATGCCCCTTTTTCAACGCCAAGGCGTACGGTCAAATTCACGAACATACCTGGCCATAACCGCTCATCCATATTATCAAATGTTGCGCGCGCCACAAAAGTACCACTGGCGGCATCCACCTGATTGTCAATGTAGGTCAGCTTGCCAACGACCGGATTTTCATCATGATCGATCCGCGCGATCACCTCAGGCATCGTCTCGGCCATCGATTTGCGCAGCGCCGCCAGATAGATTTGCGGCACCGCTAATTGCGCACGAATGGGTTTAATCTCGTTCAACACCACCAGCGGCGTTGTATCATTTGCTTTTACATTATTGCCAACCGTCAGGTTGATGGTACCCGCCCTGCCGTCAATTGGCGCGGTAATCACGGTATAACCCAATTGCACATTCGCGCTATCAATTGCGGCTTGGTCAACAGCAACACTGGCCTGCTGGCTTTCATAGTTCGCTTTGGCAGTATCGTAATTGGCAACCGTTTCATAACCCTTTTGTTTTAAATCTTTTGCGCGGTTATATTTCATACGCGCATCTTCCAAAAGCGCACGGTCCCGCGCGAGGTTTGATTTAAGGGATTGCAATTGCGCTTCCAACGTGCGGCGATCCAGCACGAATAATATATCGCCCTTCTTTACTTCATCCCCGTCTTTGAAATGTATTTCCATAATCGCGCTATCAACGCGCGATTTGATCGCAACAGTCTGGTTGGCAACTACATTGCCAATCACATTCAAATCCAGCGGCAAATCTTTTTGTTCTACATTGGCAGTCACCACGTTTACCGCAGGCGGGCCATTCTTGGCCTTATCCGCACTGTGCCCCGCCAGCAAAAACCATCCCCCGCCAAGAATGATGAGCAGCACGATAACAACAACAAATCTATTCATGAGTTAGGCCAGTTTAAGAGAGGTTTGGATGGCAGTCAGGGTGTCACGCTTACACTATACAAAATACGTCGGCAGTTTATGCGCTTTATCTGAAAAACCAAAGGGTGCATTTGAATACAAATCGAGCCACAATTGTGCAGGTAGCCGGTATAGCTTTCCACCCCGGTATCCGGAAATGCCTGGATAAAATTTGCATAAAGACAGCAAAAAAGATGGCAATGACGGCACAGATAAGGGGTTTAAAAATCGATGTATTATTAAATTAAGGCATAAAAAAACGGGGGCGCCAAGTAATTGAGGAGCGCCCCCGTTTAGTACCTATCGGAGAATTAATCCTTCTTGGTTTTAATGATAACCAAGGTGGTAAGAATGCTTACCAGCACAAGGTGCATGAAGATTACAAGCATTGCAACTTTAGCAACACCCATAAGGTTCAAGAGCATCAACAAGGGCAAGCCCAGACCAAAGATACCAAAGGTCAGACCGGTTTTAATCCCGTCATTGATATCTTTTACATCATTGTGCTTTACCACGCCTTCAAGGATGTGGGTAAGACCAAAGCTGCTCAATACCAATAACAATAGGGATGTGACATCGGTTTGTAAGAAATCGATGGCATGTCCGCCGCCTGTTTTGATGATATCACCGAACAGATAAGAACCGTACCACAAGTAACCAATGATAAGCTGCACCACTATAGTCATAAGCACCGTAAGACCATTGACCTTACTCATTTGTACTCCTCCATAAGAAACACAGCGCATTTGCTGCGAACCAAAGCGTAACAAAACATGATTAAATTCGGCTTAGGACCGAAGGTGCAAACCTTCAATTTATGCATATTTTACAAGGGTTATCTCGCATCTGCGTTGAAGCAGCGCAGCATAAAACCGCCGTTATTGCAGTGCATAAAAACATGATAAAGACACAGTTACGGTAACCCATTCATCCATCATAACATTTTGCCTTTGCCGATTTCTCGCTTATGCTGCATTACAGCAAAGATTTTCAAAAGACGTTCATGCCAGTCAAACATATCAAAAAACATCCGCTTAAATTCACAACCGCCGTGCTCATCATGCTGGTCGCGGCGGCAGCACTTTTTGTGCCATGGAAAATCATCGCGCAGCAAAAAATTATCGAGCTGCTCGCACAAAACGGCTTTGAAGGATCCACGCTGGACATCACCCATATCGGGCTGCAAAGCGCGCAGCTGGAAAATCTGCGTCTATCCAAAGATGCCTCTCCGCTGTTTGATAAAATGACCATCACCTTCTCGCCGCGTGATTTACTGGCGGGGCGCGTCAACCACCTGGCCTTTAGCGGGTTGAATATGCAATTGCAGCAAACCCCTGATAATTGGCTGCTTAACGGCGCTGCGCTGCATAGCGTAAACGCAACCGATAAACCCGCGCCCCTCGTTATTCCGGTGACAAAGGATGAGATTTACGCCTTCGGCCTTGACGCAGCCGAACTGCAAAACAGCACGGTGCATGTCACCACCCCTGCATATAATGCCGAAGCACCGCTTGTCATCATGTTCCAGAAATTTCCGGAAGCGATGATTGATGTGATTTCTAAAAACGCGCAACTCAAGGCATCGGGCATCACCTTGAACGCCGACCAGATTCACATGAAAGCGGAATTGGATACATCCGACAATAAATGGAAAGGTGCATGGCAAGCCGATAATATTGTAACACGCGGACAAGATAATCTTTTTCCAACACTTACCGGTTCAGGAAATATTGAAGCGAGCGCCAACACCATCACGCTGGATGGCCGCTTGGACAGCGCCGACAAGACAACGCGCTCATCCTTCCAGCTCAGTTACCCGCTTGGCGCTCCAGAAAAGGCACAATTTCACCTTATCTCTGCCGCGATGCCATGGAATA
This sequence comes from Alphaproteobacteria bacterium, assembly GCA_033762625.1. Classification (NCBI taxonomy): domain Bacteria; kingdom Pseudomonadati; phylum Pseudomonadota; class Alphaproteobacteria; species Alphaproteobacteria bacterium. The sequence continues at coordinate 108,234 of JANRLI010000005.1, read as the reverse complement.
AAGGCGTGTTATCGGTTAAAAACGCAATCATTCCTTTAAATGGCAAAGCAGATATCCACGTGACCTTGAATGTCGAACATGTACCTGTCAATGCGTTGATGATGATGCTGACAGGCAAGGAAACCAACGCTACCGGTGATGTATCGGGCAGCATTCCTGTGTCCATCGCACATGATGGTAAAATTTCAATTGGTCAGGGCAAACTTGCAAACGAAAAACCCGGCGTTATTTCACTAAACCCCGAAACCATTCCGGGCGACAACGAACAAATCACCCTTGTGCGTGACGTGATGAAGAATTTGCATTATCAGCTTCTATCCATCAGCATGGATAGCGACAAAGATAATAAATTATCCGTGATCATGGCAGTTGAAGGAAGCAATCCCGATGTTGTTGAAGGCCGTCCTGTAAAATTGAACGTGCATTTAACGGGTGACCTGTTAAACTTCGTTCAGCAAAGCATTCTATCCCTTATCGACCCCCACACGTTCTTAAAGCAGGAACTACATGCAAAATAAATCTCTCGCCCTTGCGCTTCCAGCACTCCTCGTTGTACTCGGCATCGCCGCATGCACGCCAACCGTTGCCGTGCAAGCGCCCGATAAGCCGATTGAAATCAATCTCAACGTCAACATCGAACAGCATGTAAAAGTTGAAATCCAGCAAGATGCCCGCAAGGTTATCGCCAAGAACAAAGATATTTTCTAATCATCCATTCGCTTAACTAAGGAGCTCATCATATGAACAACCGTTTCCTTACCGCCGCTGCTTTTATCTTTTCCCTCATCGCGCTTCCGGCATTTGCTGATTTGCACAGCGCCCGTGCCGCTGGCCAAATCGGTGAAAAGGCTGATGGATTTGTGGTCGCACTCGACCCATCGGTGCAAGCTTTGGCTGACCAGGTGAATGCCAAACGCCAAGCTGAATACGCCGCTGTTGCCGCCAAGAAAGGGCAAAGCGTTGCCGTTGTTGGCTCTGTATTTGCAAGCACCATCATTGCCGGCCTTGAAAAGGGCGCGAAGTATCAGGCTGCTGACGGTAGCTGGAAGACCAAGTAATTAGGTCAACACATTATATACGGCGGCGTGGGGCAACCTTCGCCGCCGTTTTTTTATGCCTTAGAACGAATCCATAAGCCATCTTAATACATTATCTTAATTGGGGAATTTCTTCGCCATTATTCCGCCGCAGACATACAGTCAACTAAAACCATTCCTTACCAAAGGTCCCTTTACGGAGGTCTTGAATGTTAAAGAAGAAAATTCTCACCCTTGTTACCGCTACTGTTCTCAGCCTCGGCGCACTTCCTGCGCTTGCTGATAGCGTAAGCTTCGGTTTCACGGTTGGCGATGGTGATGGTTATTATCGCGGTCATCACGGGGGGTATCGCGGCGGTCATCATGGTTGGAACAAAGGCTGGAATCATGGGGGTTGGCACCGTGGCTATTATGAACGCTCCTATTTCAATCCTTGGGTTGGCCCACGCTTTTATGAACCGGACTACTACCCAGCGCCATACTACTCATCTACACGCGTTGTGTATGTTAATCCGCCAGAACCTGTTTACTACGAGGAAGCACCTGTCGTCGCAAAAAAGGGCCGCGTGATTTCCAATGATCCCTACTGCCGCGAATACCAACGCGATGTTCGTGTGGGTGGTCATGTCGAACAAAGCTATGGCACGGCTTGCCGTCAACCCGATGGTTCATGGAAAGTCGTAAGCAGCGATTAATCCGCTGAACATGCGTTATCTATCCCGCGCCCCGGTTTTTAATTATGAAAATCGGGGCGTTTTTTTATGCATATAGGCTTTTTTAATGATTTGTGCCGCTTAGTGGGGGCATGCAAAAGCCTTTCCCCCAGCAGCACATTATTACGATAGGCGTTGGCGCGCTGCTGCTCTGTGTGCTAGCCGCCTATAGCAATATCTTCCACAACGCGTTCCTGCTCGATGATGAATTTCTTATCCAGAAAAACCGCTACCTGACCAGCTTCGGGTTTTTGCCATTTATATTCACATCATCCTCCACATCCGGCGCGGCGGGGATTGATTCATTCTACCGTCCCTTGCAAACGGTGATTTATCTCATCACCCATCAATTGGCGGGGCTATCCGCACCCGCATTTCATATCCCGAATTTAATTCTGCATCTATTTAACACCTGCCTTGTGGTGGTGTTGGGCTTACGCCTTGGCATGGCGCGCCTGCCCGTATTTATCGCCGCCGCGCTATGGGCATTGCATCCCATGCATACCGAAGCGGTCACCTATATGAGCGCGACTGCCGACACGTTGTATAGCTTCTTTTGCCTGTGCGGACTTGCCATTATTACGCAAGGCATCACGGGGCGCACGATGCTGCTTGCCTGCTGCGCATTTATCCTTGCGCTGCTATCAAAAGAAACAGCGCTGGCTTTTCCATTGCTCGTGTTGGCGTGTATTTACCGCAACGATGTACATCGCCATACCATCGCCCCTTATCTAAAGACATGGCCGTTATGGGTCATTGCGCTCGGTTACGTTATTCTGCGTATGACGATTTTGAAACTAAATGGTCTCGATTTTTATAAGGTACAAAATATCTATACCGAACATTTTTTTGTCCGGTTTTTCACCTTTGCTGCAACCCTGCCCGATTATCTTGCGCTTATTTTCTATCCTGCCAATTTGCATTTTGATCGCGCATTCCCTGTTTATGCAGATGCATCATCCATCAAGGTTATTATCGGAATTGCAATATTCATATTATGCACGTCTATCGTGCTTTATTCCTTCATTCGCAAGAAGACCAGCGCGGCATGGGTTTGCATCACATGGGGCCTTTTGTGGTTTGGTTTTGCGCATCTGCTCCACACCGGATTATTGATTCCGGTAAACGCATTTTTTCTGGAACATTGGATGTATCTGCCAAGCATCGGGCTGTTTCTTGCGCTATGCGAACATGGGGTGCATTCGATAAACCAGCTTAAATCCGACACAGCGCAAACGCTTGGGTTATGTGTCGTCATCATCATCGCTGGCACGTTGGGCATTTTGACCTATCAGCAAAACGCGGTATGGGCGACACCAATTTCGTTTTATTCGAACATTCTAAAAAACGGCGGGGAAAAAGCCCGCGTTCATAACAATATCGCCATGGCTTATGATGATGCAGGTGATACTGCTTCGGCAATCACGCATTACACCCGCGCAATTGAAATTGAAGATAACTATGCGCAAACACGCTATAATCTCGCGCAAGTGCTGCTGAAGATATCGCCCACTAATGCGCCGCAAGCCATGCATCATTTACAGCGCGCAGTAGAAATTAATCCGGACTTCTTTCAGGCTTATAAAGTCATGGGCCAACTCTATCAACGGCAAGGCGATACAGAAAAAGCCAAAGAAAACCAGTTAAAGTTTTTGAATTTAATGAAGAAGTATTTGCAATACTAACTCGTCGTCCGCTTATTATTTGCTGGCCGTGCGCACAATTTCATATGTCGGCCATTCGCCGCGGCTAAGCGATGCAATGGCGCCGAGTGGCTTTCCAAAACGAACACGGTATGACGCATAGGTTGCCAATACTTTTTGCACATAATCGCGGGTTTCTTTCAGCGGCATGCTTTCAATAAACAGCAACGGATCTTTCCCGTGGCGTTCATCATTATACAATTGCTGCACTTTGCCCGGGCCGCAATTATAGCCCGCAATAATCAGCAACAGATTTCCATCAATACCGGACATGCCGGACAAATGCTGAATATACCGATCCCCAATGGCGATATTTGCGGTTGGATTATACAAGCTACCACTGCTGCCCATACTGATACGCTCTGCCGTATCCGGCATAATTTGCATAACACCGCGTGCACCGCTTGGGCTGCGTGCGGTTGGCTCGAAACGGGATTCATTCCAGGCAATCGCCATCACCAATGCAGGGTCCGATGTCAAACCACCCGCAGGCTGCCATGGCAAGGCGGGATAAGATCCGCGCGCAAACTTACGCGGGCGCATCGACAAATTCGGCAACACCGCGGCTTCGCTTAATGCTTCCAGCGCATCTTGCAATTCTGGTTTATCTCCCTCTTTAGAATAAGTAAGGCTTTGCAGCTCACGTAATGCCAATTCTTTTTCGCCAATTTGCAATAAGGCCAGGCCGCGCGCGCCTGCACGTGTTTGGCTTAGTTTTGCAACATGCTGCTTGGTCAGTGTTGGCTCGCGCCATACATCCAATAATGCCTTATCATCGCTCGCCTTACGCGCCGATGCCAGCATGCCGTAATAGCTATGTGGATCAGATGCGGCTTGTTCGTAATAATAGGCCGCTAAGTCGGTTTGCAGGCTTTTTTCAAACGAACGCGCCGCCCAGAATGCGGCCGCGTTTCGGTTCACATCGGGTACGTTTTCTGCTTTCGCGATACTTACGAAATTACGTGATGCTTCGGCATAATCCTGCACAGCAAACGCCGACAGACCTTTTACCCATGCGGGATAATACGCTTCAAACGGTTCGTCTGTGGCGAGATCAAGATCAGCAAGCTTTTTCAAAACCTCTTCAAACTGTCCCGTGCGCCATAAGTTCTCAACGGCGAAGCCGCGCGGTTTTTTCCAGTCCAGGGTTTCCGCCATCATCGGCCTGCCAACCGTTGGCGGGACAATCATCTTGGCTGGTAGCGGCTGCGTCAGCTTGGTATCACCGACGGTGCGCATCGAAAGCGCCTTCTTATAAATATCCTGCGCCTGCGGATAATCGTTGTAGCGATGCAGCCATTCGGCCAATTCACCATATTTCAAATTGGGATTACGCGGATGCAGCAGGAATAATGCTTGTGCAACGCCAATCAATTCACCGTCTTTTATGTCGTGTACAATCGCCTGCGCATCATCAAGGCGACCATCTTTTAACGCTGCAAATAATTTACGGTAATTCTTTTCATCCCTTGCGCTCAACAATTTGGCGATTTCTGGAATCGGCGCGCTGGCTTCAACCGCTTCCTGCTGTTTCATGCCGCGCACCAGATTACGTGTTTTGGTCGATGTACGGGTAGGCACAGTTACGACCGGCGCGACAGCAGCATGGGTTACCGCTACGGGTTCGGGTTTACCCAGAAAATTCTGCGTAAGCGTGCGGATGTGCGAGAGTGTTTCTTGACCAAACGTGCCAAGATTAAAATCGCGTAATGAAATTGTTGGTTCTGCGGCGATACCCGGACTTAGCACTGTGCCCAATAAAATTGGGGTAACTAATATTGCGAGTATGAAGCGCCGGAATATCGGTGTTCCCCGCGCTTGCCGCTTCGATTGTTGAAGCAACATAATGCCTGCGTCTTAAACAACGGATTCATGCGGCGCAAGTAAAATCACAATAATAAATGCACGAAAAAACTATCAAATTTCTACCTGTGCAATATCAATATCTTATCCGGCAAAAGGTTAATTTGCACTGGCGTCAATTGCCTTTTTAAGCAGCAATAAATCGTTCCAAGCAAGGCGTTTTTGTGACGCCTGACGTAATAAATAAGCAGGATGAAACATCGGAAAACAGGGGATGGTGACCGCTTCATTGGTCACGACGTCGGTATAGGTATAGGTGAATTGCTTGCCGCGCATTTTGGTAATGCCGTCTTTGCTTTTTAAAAGACTTTTCACCGCAACGCCGCCAAGCAGAATTAAAAATTTGGGTTTCACAATCGCGATATGCTTTTCGGTAAATGGCAAACATACCGCCACTTCGCTATCGGTTGGGTTGCGGTTTCCGGGCGGGCGCCATGGCACAATATTACTGATATACACATTCGTGCGGTCCAGACCGATGCAGCCGATCATCTTATCCAGCAATTTTCCGGATACACCGACAAATGGCAATCCCTGCCTGTCCTCGTCTTCGCCGGGCGCCTCACCAACCATCATGATACGTGCTTGGGGGTTGCCATCGGCAAACACCAAATTCTTTGATGTTTTTTTAAGTGCGCATCCTTCAAACGCCTGCAATTCCGCGCGCAACTCGTCCAATGTCGTTGCATGTACTTGGCCTGGAACAAAACTCGGAACGAGGGAAACGGGCTTGTGAACAGGCGGCTTATAGGAAGCAATGCGCTCCACTTCAACATATTGCCATGCCAAATTTTCTGAAAAACCCTTTTCTGAAATCCCCTCTGAAATTCCCGTTCCTGAAGATTGCGCAGGCATAACGGATATAGCCGCGCTTGGCAGCGTACGGTCTATGGGTTGTTCCGCTATCGCTTCATCCACGCCCATAGCCAATTGCCATGAAAGCGCAGAATATGGGCTTAGTTCTGGGTTTAACGAATCCGTCATGGTTTCTAGTTTAAATTACCTGCCGGAAAACCCTATAGAAAAAACAGGCTATCTCCCATCTTTATTAACCCCCTTGGTAGGATGATATGACAGGTAATTGGCAGCGCCCCAACGGCAGGACTGACCGCGAGACCATGGAGTATGATGTGTTAATTGTTGGCGCTGGTCCGGCAGGGCTTTCGGCTGCCATTCATCTCAAACAATTGGCCGCAAAAGACAACAAGGAACTCTCCGTTTGCATCATCGAAAAGGGCGCAGAAATCGGCGCGCATTTATTATCTGGCGCGGTGCTTGAACCACGCGCCTTTGAAGAGCTGTTTCCAAACTGGTCTGAACTTGGCGCGCCACTAACCACCAAGGCAAAAAAAGATTCATTTTTATTCCTTACCAAAAATATCGCCATTCCATTGCCCAATCCACCCACCATGCACAACAAAGGCAATTACATTATCAGCCTTGGCGAGCTTGCACGCTGGATGGGTGAGCAGGCTGAAAAGTTAGGCGTTGAAATTTATCCGGGCTTTGCCGGTGCAGAATTGCTGATTGACGAAACAGGATGTGTACGCGGCGTTGCAACGGGTGACCAGGGCATTTCCAAAAAAGGCGAGCGCACCGAAAGCTTCACCGCGGGCGTGGAACTGGTCGCCAAACAGACCATTTTTGCCGAAGGCTGCCGCGGGTCACTTACCAAACAGCTATTTGAACAATTCAATTTGCGTGATGGTGTTGACCCGCAAACCTATGGCATTGGCATCAAGGAAATATGGGAAATAGCACCTGAAAACTTCACACTGGGCAGCATTACACATACGGTTGGCTGGCCAATGGATATGAAAACCTATGGCGGTTCATGGATGTATCATTATGGAAAAAATCTGGTTTCCATCGGCTTTGTTGTCGGGCTCGATTATCAAAATCCATATCTTTCACCCTACGAAGAATTTCAGCGCTTCAAACACCATCCAGCAATTGCCAAAGTTCTAAAAGGCGGCAAACGTATTGCGTATGGTGCACGCGCAATCAACGAGGGCGGCTTTCAATCCATTCCCAAATTGACTTTCCCCGGCGGTTTATTGGTTGGTGATGCAGCTGGCTTTTTGAATGTGCCCAAAATCAAAGGTAATCATACCGCGATGAAATCCGGCATGGTTGCCGCCAAAGCGATTTATGAGCATTTCAACAAAAGCTATGACAGCAATGAAGTGTCGGGCTATACCGCTGCCATTAAGCAAAGCTGGCTGTGGAAAGAACTGGAAGCAGTGCGCAACATCCGCCCGGCATTCCATTTCGGTTTATTTTTTGGAATGCTTTATGCCGCGTTTGATACCTATATTATGAAGGGTAAAGCGCCATGGACCTTCCACAACCGTGCTGACCACTCTGCGCTTAAACCAGCGGCAGGATGCAGCAAAATCAATTATCCCAAGCCCGATGGGGTTCTCAGTTTTGATCGTCTGACATCGGTTTCCCTAACCGGCACCAATCATGCCGAAGACCAGCCCGTGCATTTGCAACTGAAAAATCCTGCACTGGCAATTGATGTAAACCACGCACTTTATGCCAGCCCTGAAACGCGCTATTGCCCGGCGGCAGTTTATGAAATTGTAACCGATGCGAATGATAAACCCCATCTGCAAATCAATGCGCAGAATTGCATTCATTGCAAAACCTGTGATATCAAAGACCCCATGCAAAATATCAACTGGGTTACGCCGGAAGGTGGTGGTGGCCCTAATTACGGTGCAATGTAATGCGTAGCCTACTGATTGTATTTTTGTCGTTGCTGGCGCTGCCGGCAATTGCCGAACCCATTTCTGTTCGCGCCGATATCTGGTGCCCCTATAACTGCGCTGCTGCCGATAAAAAAACCGGATATGGTATTGAAGTCCTAAAAACCATTTTTGAAAGCGCAGGCCACACGGTTGATTATCAAAATCTGAACTGGGCCGAAAGCATCGAACGCACACGCAAAAACGAATTCGTGGCGATTATTGGCGCAGCCAAAAACGATGCACCAGACTTTGTGTTTCCCGCTGAACCAATTGGGCTTTCATCGATTAGCTATGCAACCATGAAGGATAAAAACATCAGCATTTCATCGGTAGCGGATTTGCAGGACATGAAGCTTGGCGTGATTGAAGCCTATAGCTACAACACATCCATCGATAATTACATTGCAAAACACAGCGCCAATTTGAAACGGATTTCGTTTTCTTCCGGTGATGATGCGCTTGATAAAAATATTCAGGATCTGCTGGCATACAAGCTTGATGTCATTTGCGAAGATACGAATGTGCTTTACTACCGTGTGAACAAGGCTGGGATTGCCAAAAAACTGCAAATTAGCCGTGACCCTGATAAGCTCAGCGAAATTTTTGTGGCATTCTCCCCCACTAATCCGAAAGCAAAAGAATATGCCGCGCTAATTGATAAAAGGATTGCCGATTTACGCAGCAGTGGAAAGCTAAAATCAATTTTGCAAAAATACGGTCTTAGTGACTGGAAGTAATTCCATAGACTACGCGCGCAATATTCTGAAAATCGTGGCGCGTTCCCACATCTCTAAATGCGTTTTGTTTTAATATCTCCTGAACGGCGGTGGCCTGCCTATGACCCACTTCAAATGCCAATAAACCGCCGTTTTCAAGCAGGTTTTTGGCAGATGGCGTAATGTTACGGTATGGCTCCAAGCCATCTTCCCCGCCATCGAGGGCCAGCATCGGGTCATAGTCGCGCACTTCTGGCTGCAAATCGGCCAGTTCTGCTTTTGCAATATAGGGCGGGTTGCTCACCACCACATCGAACCTGCCGTTTACGTTATCTGCCCAATGGGTTTCAAGAAAACTGGCGCGTGTTTTCAAACCCAGCTGCACCGCGTTTTGCTGCGCGGCCTCTAATGCGCGCGCGGATTTATCCGTCCCCATGCCTTGCGCATAGGGGTATTCATGCAGCAGCGATAACAGGATGCATCCTGTTCCTGTTCCAATATCCAGAATGCGCAAGCGCGCATGCTTATCAGGAATTTTTTTTAAAACGCATTCCACCAAGGTTTCGGTATCGGGGCGCGGCTCCAGCGTTGCTTCATTCAGACCAAAGGGCAGACCCCAGAATTCGCGAAGCCCATGAATGCGCGCCAAGGGCTCGCGTTTTTCGCGCCGCGCCAGCCAGCCTTTAAATATGGTTTCTTCATCTATATTCAGTTCAACACGCGGGCGTATAATCAGTTCCAGCGCCTCGCATTGCAGGGCATAGGTTAATAGCAAGCGTGCTTCACGTTCGGGGTCTTCAATGCCTGCTTCTTTGAGGCGTTGCGATGCATAAATGAGCGCTTCACCTCTTTTCATATGGGGGCTCACAATGTTGCGAATTCGGCAAGCTTGGTCATCTGGTCATCCGCCATCAAGGCCTCGATGATTTCATCCAGTTCCGTGCCATCCACAATCGCATCAATATTATAGAGCGTGAGGTTGATGCGGTGATCGCTCACACGGCCTTGCGGAAAATTATAGGTACGAATGCGTTCACTGCGGTCACCGCTGCCAACCTGTGTCTTACGGTCTGCCGCACGGGTGCTGGCAAGCTTGCTGCGTTCATTCTCGTAAATGCGACTGCGCAAAATCTTCATCGCCTTGGCGCGGTTTTTAATCTGCGAACGCTCTTCCTGCATCGCCACCACCGTGCCGGTTGGCAAATGCGTGATGCGCACGGCGCTTTCCGTCTTATTAACGTGCTGTCCGCCAGCGCCCGAAGCGCGGTAAACGTCAATCTTCAAATCGCTTTCATTGATATTGATATCAACTTCTTCGGCTTCCGGCAGAACAGCCACGGTTGCAGCAGATGTATGCACGCGGCCCTGACTTTCGGTTTCGGGCACGCGCTGCACGCGGTGCACGCCAGATTCAAACTTCAACCGCGCAAATACATTACGGCCCGTGATGCTGGCACTGGCTTCCTTCAGCCCACCTAAATCACTTTCGGAAATATCCATAACTTCGAATTTCCAGCCTTTAACGGCGGCATATCGCTTATACATATCAAACAGCACAGCTGCGAATAATGCGGCTTCATCGCCGCCCGTACCTGCGCGCACTTCCAGAATAGCGTTCTTTTCATCGGCTTCGTCTTTGGGAAGTAATTGCAGTTGAATGGCGCGTTCAAGTTCAGGAAGTTTTTTCGTCAGCGCAAGCAATTCGCTTTCCGCCATGCTTTTCATATCGGGGTCTTTAAGCAACCCTTCCAGATCTTCTTTTTCCTTAAGCGCGGCTTTCCATTCGGATATCGCTTCAACGACGGGCGTTAAATCGGCATATTCCTTGGAACAGCGCACGAATTCTTTGGACGACAGCTTATCGCCCTGTTCTAGCTTTGCGCCCAGTTCTTCATGCTTGGCTTGAACAGCCAAAAATTTTTCAGCCATTGACATAAAGGAAATCTACTCTGCGGCTGCTTGCAGTTCGGCGGCTTTCTTGGCATCAAGCCCTGCTTGAATTTCAGCAGCTTTCTTTTCAACCAAACCAACCAGATGATCAACGATATCTTCGTCTTTCAACCGGTGCGCAGGCTGGCCAGCAATATAAACCTGATGGGTGTTCTTGCCGCCGCCTGTGAACCCGATATCGGTATAGGTTGCTTCGCCCGGGCCATTGACCACGCAGCCGATTACCGACACGCTCATTGGCGTTGTGATGTGGCTTAAACGCTGTTCAAGCACTTCAACTGTTTTAATCACGTTGAAGTTCTGGCGCGCACAAGACGGGCATGAAATAACCGTCACGCCGCGGCAGCGTAAGTTAAGGCTTTTGAGCATATCAAAACCGACTTTTACTTCTTCTTCCGGCTCAGCTGAAAGGGATACACGCAGCGTATCGCCAATACCTGACCACAGCAGCATGCCAAGACCGATGGATGATTTCACCGTGCCCATGCGCGTACCGCCCGCTTCGGTAATACCGATATGCATCGGGTAATCGCATGCTTCGGCCAGCGCCTGATAGGATGCAACGCCAAGGAATACATCCGATGCTTTTACAGAAATGTTGGTGTTAAAGAAATCATTGTCTTCAAGAATTTTAATGTGGTCGAGCGCACTTTCCACCATCGCATCCGGGCAAGGCTCGCCATATTTTTCAAGCAAATCGCTTTCAAGTGAACCGGCGTTCACGCCAATGCGAATGGCGCAGCCATGATCTTTGGCGGCTTTCACCACTTCCTTCACGCGGTCAGCTGAACCGATATTGCCGGGGTTGATGCGGAGTTCCGCCGCGCCCGCTTCGGCAGCTTCCAATGCACGTTTATAATGAAAGTGAATATCCGCCGAAATCGGGCAGCGCGCTTGCTTTACAACTTCTTTTAACGCTGCTGTCGATTCTTCATCGGGGCATGATACGCGCACCATATCGGCGCCTACATCCACGCAGCGGTTAATCTGCGCAACGGTCGCTTCAACATCTTTGGTCAATGTGTTGGTCATGGTCTGAACCGAAATCGGCGCATCCCCGCCCATTTCCAACGGACCAACTTTAATCTTGCGGCATGCCCTGCGCTGAATTTGGCGCCATGGGCGAACACTATTAATATCGTCGTGTAACATTTATTTTCCTATTTTCTTCGCGTTGATATAGCCCAAAAAAGGGGCAAAAGCTAGCCTTTAAGGGGGCCAATTTATTGCAGATATTTCAACAAACTATCAGGATTTAAAGGAATATTATGCATCGCCTCATCGGGATCGCCCAGCGGTTGCATTTCACGCCCGTCAATCTGCATGTGCAGCGCGCCCGCATTGGTCGTTGCTAAAGTCAGCCCCGCTTTATCAGGCACATAAAACGCTTCGCCTTTGTTAATCACACGTTCGGCAACCATACGTCCTGATGCATCAAAAATCTGCACGGTCGTTTCTTCAACGGCTTTCAACTTGATGCGTGATGGCGGCGCGGCTTTTCCGGGGCCGGTTGGCGTTGCCGGAGCAACCAATCCTTTTTGCAGAAAACCGGAACTTACATGGGTTGTATCCACATCTGCGGTATCCACACTTGCGGGTTCTTCATGCGGCACAGCTTGCACCACTGGTTGGGGAACGGCAGCGGGCTGTTGAACCTGCTGCTGCATTTGCGGTTGAACCTGTTGTGTCTGAACCGGCGGCTGAACAACCTGCTGTTGCACAGCCGGCGGCGGTGCTGCGGCAACGGGTGCAGCAGGTTTGTGTTGTGCGGAAATAGCTGGCGGCTGGGTTGGCGCGGTTACCGATGTGTCACGCGTGAATACATATCCAGCAGCAGACAGTAAAAAGGCGAGTGCAGCGGTGATAACCACCAGCGACGAGCTCGGCAAGGGCTGCTCTGAAACCGCTTCCGGCATGATCATCTGATGCTGTCGTTGCGGCATATATTGCGATACTTCGCGCCGTGTTTCCGCTACCAACGCGTCCACATCCAACCCCAAAGTACCGGCATAGGCGCGCACAAAACCCACCGCATAAGTGCGCGCAGGCAAATCATTGAAACGGCTTTCTTCAATCGCGAGAAGATGTTGCGGTTTGATTTTTACTTCCGCCGCGATATCTTCAATCGCATACCCCGCTGCTTCGCGCGCAGCGCGCAACACTTCGCCAACCTTTTGTTTGGCGGCAACAGGTTGAACCGTGGCGGCTTTTTTTATTTCATCTGTTTTGCTTTGCAAAACTTCGGAAAGCAATTCGGCAGGTTTCTCAGGCGGTGCTTCTTCAACGCTTGGCGCGGTGATTTCGTTGATCTGTCCATCGCCCGCTTTTTGAAGATGGGCAGCATCCACCACCAATCCATCCACTTCTACTTTTGCGGCCAATCCACGCAACTCATCCAAGGCTTCGCTTGCCTTTGCGAGCGCTTCACTCGCTGCCGATACTTCAGCAAAATGTTCTGCTGAATTTTCCTCGTTCTGCTGGCTGGGTGAATTTGTGGATGTCATATCAAATGATAATTGCCTTACCGAAACCTGCTTACTGGAACGCGTCATCGTCTCTTACAAACCGTGGGAAACCCTGAATCACCAAAACGTGCCTAAATTATCACCACATCGCTTTGTTTTAGCAAAGGAAAAGGGCGGCTGTCCATCATTTCGGGAGCGTTTTTTTGGTAAGCTGTAGTTTATGCGCGGCGGAGCAATGCAGCTTCGGCCTCGCCCATCAATTCTGCCAGAATCTGGGCAACGCTTTGCTCTTTATCGACCATGCCGACGCTTTGGCCAGCCATGACAGAGCCTGTATCAACATCGCCATCAACGACAGCGCGGCGTAGAGCGCCTGCCCAAAAATGCTCGATTTCCAATTGGGCAGCTTTTTGGTCCAAATCGCCCTTATCAAACTTGGCAATAACTTCGCGCTGCTTTTCCATGAATGCGCGTGTGCCATCATTGGCAAGCGCGCGAACCGGGATAACCGGGAATCGGGCATCCAGCGCCATGCTTGGCTGTGCATCACGCGCCGCGCCGCGCATAAATGCTTTTTTGAAATTGGGATGAGCCACACATTCGCTCGCGCATACAAACCGTGTACCAAGCTGCACGCCTGCCGCGCCCATTTCCAGAAACGCCAGCATGCCTTCGCCGCGACCAATGCCACCCGCAACAAATACGGGCACTTCGGTAATATGCGGCAGAATTTCTTGGGCTAAAACAAAGGTGCTAACGGGGCCAATATGACCGCCTGCTTCCATGCCTTCAATCACGATGGCATCCGCGCCGCTGCGAATAAGTTTTTTGGCAATCACCAATGCGGGGGCAAAGGCCAAGACTTTAGCGCCGCCATTTTTTGCACGGGTGATCGCAGTTGCCGGTGGCAGTCCGCCCGCCAACACAATATGCGAAACTTTTTCTTCGATACACACATCAATAAGCGCATCCAGTTGCGGATGCATGGTGATGAGGTTGACGCCAAACGGTTTGGATGTCAGCGCGCGGGTTGCTTTTATTTCCGCGCGCAGCAAATCGGTATTCATCGAACCGCACGCAATCACACCGAACGCGCCCGCGTTTGAAAGCGCGGAAACCAGTTTGCGCTCCGAAACCCATGTCATCGCGCCGCCCATAATGGCAAGCTCCGAGCCCAGGAAATCACGGCCACGCTTGGTTAGTTTGGAAAGATAGGGAGTCATACTTTATCCTTTGATTTTTTTGGCTTTTGATTTGGGTGCAGGTTTTGCAAGGTCTTGCGCATGGGCGGCGGTGAGCGGTTCAGTCAATTCCAAATAACGGTTGAATAAAAATTCAACACGTTCGCGTTCATTTTTAAATGGCGCAGCGCGGTATGCTTTATCCACCGCCTTGTCTAACGCATCATGTGCTTTGCGCAATACGGGCGGCATGGTGTTGGGGTCGTACAGATCGGCAAGACTACTTTGCGGGAATTCCTTGCGTGCGTCCAACACGGCTTGTGCCTTGGCTTCTATTTCCGCTCGCTGCTTTTCATTTACATCGGGCCATGGGAAGTTGTTGTAAACGATACTACTGGAATATCGATAGCGGCTTTCCAATCGCCCACAGACTGTGCGTATCCATTCCATATGCATTGCTGATGTTAATACACCAAAATGATAGTTTGTAGCATGCGGAATGACATAAATCTGATTTGAGGCAATTACGTCCTGCTTAAGCAAATCTATTGGAATATAATCTCTGTTCTCAGAAGATAGAGTTGGTATAGCGATGTAATCTGTATTTGGTTGTCTGATTTCAGCAAATACAGAAGGTGTGTTTGCCAGTTTAGCAGTGGTCACTCGTTTGCTTTGTTTTCTCCATTTTCTTACCTGCTCAATTTTTTCGATAAACGGTGGTATAGATTTAATTATTTCTGGGCTGACCTCATTCAACCAAAGGCAGTAACGATGAATGTTGTGCAATAACTCCTTGCCACCAATAAATCTAGGCATAAATTGCTTTGCTGATTGATATTGCTTTACAATAGAATCGTATTCACTTTGATCTAATGTAAAATGCCCATCATCCAACGCAAAGCTACCATAAGATATCTCCGGTACGTTACAAATTGGTTTTGAGCGATTTGTAACAAATATATATGGACTGTCGACAAGATAGGGATTTAAATTATTTACCGTAATTAAATGCGGTTCAGATTTGACCGTTTCATATTCGTAGATTTTCTTGTGCTCTACATCAACACATCCAAACCCAACAATCACGCAATATACGGATGCGATGCGCATGCCTTGCGCACGATCTGCATCAATCGTCCATTTAAAGGTGCGATGGGCGAAATGCAGTTTGATGTGCATATCTTGAACAAGAGGCTGCCACAATAATGCAACCTGTTCACCCTGCGTGATAGAATTGGTTGATACAAACGCAACATGGGCTTTTGTATTTTGTATATACTGGGCGGCTTTGGTAAACCAGCACGTTACATAATCCAAATCAGATGTGCCTTTCGCATCACCATAGACCAAACGCATATCTTCCTGTTGGCCTGCATCACGGTATGCTTTGCCGATAAACGGCGGGTTGCCCAAAATAAAGCTGCATTTTTCGGGTGGCAACACATCGCCCCAATTCGTGCGCAGCGCATTTGCCACATGGATATGCGGGGCTTTTTTCAATGGCAGGCGGGCAAACACTTCGCCAAACATGTCCGACAATTTCATATTCATCTGGTGGTCGGTGAGCCACATGGCGGTTTCGGCGATGCGCGCGGGGAATTCCTCGATCTCGATGCCATAAAACTGGTCAACATCGATCAGCGATATTTTTTTAACATCCAGTTCCAATTGGCGTTCGCCGGTTTTATTGCGCGGATATTTTTCATTAAGTACTTCCAATTCCAATTCGCGCAATTCGCGGTATGCCAGAATAAGAAAGTTTCCACACCCGCAGGCAGGGTCAAAAAATGTAAGGCTCGCCAATTTTTCATGGAATTTCTGCAATCGGCTGGCGCGCTGGGTACCTGTGCTTTGCTTTATGGTTTCAAATTCTGCGCGTAAATCATCCAGAAATAACGGGTGGATGGTTTTTAAAATATTTTTCTCGCTGGTATAATGTGCGCCCTGCGCGCGCTGCGCAGCGGGCAACATCACCGTTTGAAATAACGACCCGAACAATGCAGGCGAAACCTTTGACCACTGGAAATAACAACATTGCAGCAAGGCGGTGCGCATTGCCTGATTAAACGCAGGCGTATCAATGCGTTCGGCAAATAGTTGCCCGTTCACATATGGGAATTCGGCAAGGCTTTCATCCAGATTTTTCTGGCGTTTATCCTTGGCGGTATCCAATACCTGAAACAGTTCCACCAGCTTTGCGCCCAAATCCGCGCCATCGCTTTGCGTACGGTCTTCAATGAAGCGCAAAAAACTGTCTTTATCGAAAATACCCGTATCATCGGCGAACAGGCAAAACATAATGCGTACCAGCAATAATTGCAGGCTGTGCCCCACATATCCGTTTTCTTCTAGCAAGCGGTGCAGATTACCCATCAAATCCGCAGCTTCGATGTTAACGGGGTCTTGGTCGCGGTATTTTAATTGCTGATAACCCGCGATGAATCCAAAATGGCGGATGTTATTTTTTAAATCGGATAAATGGAATGTGTGTTCACTATTTTCTTCAAAATCAACTAATTGAAAATTTTGAAAATCGGATAACAGCAAATAACGCGGCTTTTCATTCGGCTTTAATGCAACAATATAATCCAGCGCCTGTTGTTTTGCGGCATCCAGATTACGTCCGGCGGATTTTTGTTCGACCAGCAATGTGCCGGGCCAAAATAGATCAATAAAACCGGTTTTATCGTTGAGCTGTTTTACTTTTTGCTCATACACGCCCACATTGCGACGGTTCGCGCCAAACACTTCAAAGAAATCATTATAAAAACTGTGCGTTTCGCCTTTCTCATATTTCGCGTCACACCATTCTTCAGAAAACTTGGCGGCGTTGGCGCGAATTTGATTCCAGCTAAGGGTCATGCCTTACGCTGCATCAAGTTGATAGGTGGTATGAAGGGTGCGAAGTGCCAATTCGGTATAGGCTTCTTCAATCAACACGGAAATCTTGATTTCGGATGTTGATACCACCTGAATGTTGATGCCTTTATCGGCCAATGCCTTGAACATCATCTGGCCCACACCGGCATAGGAACGCATGCCCACACCGACAACCGAAATCTTCACAACATCCTTATTGGTTTGCAGTTCTTTATAGGCAATCGTCTGCTTGTTGTTGGTGAGCGCTTCGGTTGCACGTACGATATCGGCGCGTGGAACGGTGAAGGTCACGTCCACGGTTTTGCCGTCATCGGATGCGGCTTGCACAATCATATCGACGTTGATATTGGCTTCGGCCAAAGGTCCAAAGATGCGCGCCAGCATACCGGGCTTGTCTTCCACATTGGTCAGGGTAATGCGTGCTTCGTCACGGCTATGTGCCAAACCGGTGACCATTTGCTTTTCCATCATGGCGTCCTCATCAGTTAAAAATGTTCCGGGCAAATCGCTGCCCACGCTTGTTTCAAAGGTTGAAAGCACCTGAACCGGTACTTTGTAATTCATGGCAAGTTCAACCGAACGTGTTTGCAAAACTTTGGAACCCAACGATGCGAGTTCTAACATTTCTTCATACGCGATGCGGCTGATCTTCTTTGCCTTTTGCACAACGCGCGGATCGCTGGTGTAAATCCCGTTCACATCCGTATAAATATCGCAGCGGTCAGCCTTCAATGCCGCCGCCAATGCTACTGCCGATGTATCGGAGCCACCGCGGCCCAATGTGGTAATACGGTTATTACGTGTCACACCTTGGAAACCCGGAATAACCGGCGTGATGTTTTGCTTGAAGCACTCCTTCATCAACTCCGTGCCGATTTCATCGATACGCGCTTTTTCATGCTTGTCGCTGGAATAAAACGGCAATTGCCAGCCTTGGTAGGAACGCGCCTTCACATCCAGCTGCTGGAGCGCAAGCGCCATCAACCCGCTGGTTACCTGCTCACCCGAAGCCACCACCACGTCATATTCCGATGGATCATAGGAAGGGGTAATGGTGCGCACATATTCAACCAACTGGTTGGTCACGCCCGACATCGCGGAAACGACCACCACAACCTTATGGCCCAGATCAAGTTCCGCCTTTACCTTTTTTGCGGCATTTTGAATGCGCTCGGGATTTGCAACGGAGGTACCACCAAATTTTAAAACAAGTGTAGCCATGATGCGTCAATTATATGGATTGTTTTTAAGAAGCGCAGAACCTATCTTTGACCATTGAAATACGCAAGCGTTTTGGCAAGGTTCAGACCAAATGGCGAAAAGAAAAACCGTTAACACCACCATTAATGATGCTGAAATCAGCCGTTTTTCGGCATTGGCAGGGCAATGGTGGAACCCATCGGGCCCCATGGCGCCATTGCATAAACTGAACCCTGTGCGACTGGATTACATTAAAAGCAAAATCACGGAACATTTCAAAGACCCGAAGCATATAACCATTCTCGATATGGGTTGCGCAGCAGGTTTGGTAAGCGAACCACTCGCGCAATGGGGCGCACCAGAAAAAATCAGTGTTACAGGAATTGATGCGAGCGAGAAACTCATCGCCGCCGCACAGCATCACGCACAGGAAAATAATGTAAATGTTACTTACCGCACATCCGATGTCGATGCGCTGGTTGCTGCCAAAGAAACCTATGATGTGGTGCTGGCGTTGGAAATAATTGAACACGTGGATGAACAAGCGCATTTCGTTAAACAGGCAGCAACGCTGTTAAAGGAAAACGGCTTGATGATTTTCTCAACACTAAATCGCAGTCCAAAGGGATTTTTGCTGGGGATTATCGGCGCGGAATATATTCTTCGCTGGTTGCCGCGTGGCACACATGACTGGCGGCAATTTGTCAAACCATCGGAATTATCCGGCTGGCTTTCCGCTGCGGGCATGAATACGGATGAGATTGTGGGCCTATGCTATAATCCCCTATCCGGCACATTTTCTATCAATGCTGCTGATGTCGATGTGAACTACATCATCACTGCCACGCCAAACCGCGCATAAAAAAAGAGGCCCAAAAGGGCCTCTTTTGAATATTTATCCCTTGCGTATCAAACTGGCGCGCTGCCACCTGGGGTGAATTTGCGCCCGTTTCCATCCGGTACACGTGGTTCGACTGCGGCAAGCTTTGTATCCAATTGCACTGGGGGTGCCTGCTTGGCAGCCACTGCTCTCCTGATCCTTACATCGTTTGCACCTGCTGTTGAAATTGAACGGGCATCTGCAACCTCAGGAGCTACCAATTTTCTGTCCGAAGGTGGCGCTGCACGTAACCGCTGCTCCAACAATTGCAAGTCAAGCGCACGTTGCGCAAGCATGCCTTGCAGGCCACGCTCTCTTGCTTCAAAAACCCATCTGTCGCCTTTTAAAATACTCATGAGCGTACTCCAAGATTATTGATAATATGGAATGCCGCGCTGACGTTTGAATATTCATTGACGCCTTCAACGACAAGATCATCCGACTTGGGCATATGCTTTGCATCGATTGGCTCAAAGATGGAGTAGTATTCTTCCCACTTCTCTTTGACAAATTCTAAAATGATTTTACGACCTTCAGGGGTTGCCTGCTTGGCTTTTTCTTCCAGTCTGTGAAGTATATCTGCAAAATGGAATTCTAACTCGCCAAGCACCGCTTCATCGGTCTGCTTTTGGGTAAATTCTTTTTCCATGCCCTTGCTGATGGCGTGAATGGCCGGCCAGTGGTCACCCACGGGGCCCATTTCATGACCTGCAATCATCAAACCGTTTTTTAGGGTCTGTAACAGTGTTTCGTCATCCATAATACTTCTCTCCTCCGTCGCGCAGGGTCTGGTTTTTCCAAATTCGGGTTATTCCCGATATCCCCTGATAAGAACTCACCATAACACGGTTTATTTGAAAGTATTAGATGATTGTATTTTGAAAATGAAGAAAAATGCAGTTTTTACAGTAATAAACAGGTAACTTTTAAGTCAAGAACATGGTTAATAGTCAATTAATACTAGTAATAATTAAATCTATACTGGCAAATAAAAGTCTTTATTTATAAAATTTGGTAAATACCCAAGTAATAAGATTAGATGTTAACCTTACTACTTGAGTAAAAACCGGAATCTATACTGGCTGATCGAAAATTAATACGTCAGAATCCGACTTCGCCTGTAGATTTATTGCCACAGGACCAAAATCTTCCTGACCCCCCGAAACAGGGGGAAACATCAGCGCAAGTGCATCTCCTTCACTTACCTCATGACCATTAATCGTCAAATTGCCACTTGCCACTTGTATCCACACTTTGCGCCCTGCATTCATATCAAAACGCACGGTTTTATTGGCATCAATCTGCGTTCGGTATAAATCGAGATTCTGGTGAATGGTAATCGCGCCGCGTTTTGCGCCATCATTACGCGCTGCAATCAGGCACAGTTTATTGCGCAGTTCTTCCGGCGTAATCTTCTGCTGCTCATACGAAGGTTTAAGGCCGCGCGTTTCCGGAAACACCCATATTTGCAGCAAGCGCGTGCTTTGCGTTTTCGATGCGTTGAATTCGCTATGCTCAATGCCTGTGCCCGCACTCATGCGTTGCACATCATAAGGAAGAATGCTGGTGCCGTTGCCGATGCTGTCCTTGTGCGCAAGCACGCCGCTCAGCACAACAGTGATAATTTCCATATCGCGGTGACCATGTGTGCCAAAGCCTTGTGCAGGTGCAATCACATCATCATTGATGACGCGCAAATTTCCAAAACCCATATGATTGATGTCATGGTAATTACCGAAGGAAAAACTATGGTAACTTTTCAGCCAATCAATATTGGTAAAGCCGCGTTCATTGGATGCGCGCTTGGCGATCATCAGATTTTGTGGCTCGGGTTTGGTGGCTTTGTGGGTCAACGTGGTCATTGCTTTCTCCTTTTCTTCTTCTTTTCTTCTTCTTTTAGTGAAGTAGTTTTTATTAACGCTTTATCAAGCATCGTTGACGAACTGCTGACAAAACTCCCCGCAAAAGACACATAAGGTAAACATGGCTGCATCGTTCCTCATCTATAACGGCTTTTTGCTATGTTTTGCTGCGTTTTAGTAAAGGGTTCTTAGGCTTTTGCAGCGATAAATAGGGGGTTGTCCAATAACTCCTGTTATTCCCGTGTTCAATACTGTACCGCAAAAACCATCGCCTTTTGCCCGCGCGCTTTTCAGTGCAGCGCTCGCGCTTTGCGTTGTCATTATCTGTTTTGCAACGCCTGCATTTGCACAAATCGCTAGTCCATCACGCATATCGCTCGCGACATTGATGGGTGTTGAACCATCGCTGACCGCCGGCACATTCCTTGGTGTGATTACCGCATCCTTTATCTATCTGTTTTCGACATGGCTTGCCATTCGTGACCGCAGCCAGATTTATCTGATGCTGATGGTGCTGTGCCTGATGCTGCATATGGCGGCTGCCAGCGGTTATATGGACCGTATCAGCAGGGACGAGCTTGCCGTTGTGTTTATCAAGCAAACTGCATTGATTTTATTTTATGTGTGCAGCGCCATATTCACGATGGTCTATCTTGAACTGGATGTAATGCAATCGCCGATCCGTTATCTGCTCTTTGTCAGCATCGCGGTGCTGGCAGGTATGTTTGTGCTCGCGGTTATTGACCTGAACTTTGTTAATCAATGGCTGCCCTTTATTGGCGTCGGCGTTATTTTCATTTATTTGCTCGCGGGGTTGTTTGCCTATCTCCTGCGCATCAGCGGTAGCTTGGCGCACGTTTTGGCGTTTTCGGTGGTGTGCGTTGGTACGCTCAGCACGCTGCCCATCGAATGGTCGGCCTTTGGCATCTCGCGCATCGCCAGCGATTTGAACGCGCTGTCCTATGCCTTATGCTCGATGTTGTTTGCGGTGGTGATTGCAAGCCAATTCGCCAAACGCCAGGAATTAAAGGAACGCGAACTGGCAACCAGTAATGAACGCTTCCGCATGGCAGCCCTTGGTTCAAACGAAGGTCTCTATGACTGGGATTTGACAACGCGTCAGGCTTATTTCTCCGATCGCTTGCGCCGTATTTTTGGTGCGGCCCTGACCAATCAGAAACAAATTCTCAAATTATGGTTCCGCATCATTCACCCTGAAGACCGGAAAATGGTGCGCGAAAAATTCTTTGCATTCATGCATTCGGCAAAGGAAACATCCTTCACGCTCGATTACCGCATCACGCGTAAAGACCGCAACAATATCAAACAGGTTGTGTGGGTTTCAACCACAGGTGTTGCTGTGCGCTCATCCACCGGTAAAGTCTTGCGCCTGGTGGGTTCGGTTGGCGATATTACCGAAAAGAAACGCGCAGAATCCCGCCTGAAAGCCAGCGAAATCCGCTTCCGCAGCATTGCCGAAGCGCATCCGGTTCCGGTGCTTATCGCCACCTTAAATGAAGGTGAGATTGTATATGTAAGCCAGGGAACGGTGAATGCGCTGGGCATGAGCATGGAAAACCTGATTGGCTCTTCCCTCGACAGTTTCTTTACCGATACCGAAGCGCGCCGCGAAATGATGATGGATGTTCAAAGAACCGGCGGCGTAGATTTGCGCGAATTCTTGCTGCAACGCTCTGACCATTCGACGTTCTATGCGGCGGTTTCTGCGCGTTCCATTCATTATGAACGCCGCCCATGCGCCGTGATTGGTATCAATGACATCACCGAGCGTAAATTGGCAGAAATCAAAATCAAAGATCAGGAATCCGCACTGCAACAATCCGAAAAGCTTGCGGCACTTGGCGGCTTGCTTGCGGGCGTTGCGCACGAACTAAACAATCCGCTATCGGTTATTGTCGGCCAAGCCGTACTGCTTAAAGAAAGTGCCAAAGATGAAAAGACCACGGGCCGTGCCGATAAAATCCACAAAGCCGGTGAACGCTGCGCACGCATTATCAAGAGCTTCCTTGCACTTGCCCGCCGTAAGCCGCCTGAACGCAAGGCTGTATCCATCAATGAAGTGATCGAAAGCGCAATTGAATTACTGGCCTTCCAGCTACGTACCGATAATATCGAACTCATCCGTCATCTTGATACAAACCTGCCCAATGTGCTGGCTGACGGCGACCAGATGACACAAGTTATCACCAATTTGGTCATGAACGCCAAACAAGTGCTGCAAGAAAAAGACGGCAAGCGCAGCATAACCATCGATAGCTGGACAGGCCAAGGCGACCAGAATGACGGCATGGTCTATGTTGCAGTGACCGATAATGGAACAGGTATTCCAAGCGACATCATCCACCGCATTTTCGAACCATTCTTTACCACCAAACCTGCGGGTTCAGGCACAGGCGTTGGTCTTTCACTATGCCATAACATCGTCGAAAGTCATGGCGGGCGCATCTGGGTTGAAAATGTCCAAGACACGCCGCAAGAAGGCGAATTCCAGACCGGCGCACGCTTCATGTTCTCGCTGCCCATCAGCAAAAATACAGAAGTTCAGGAAGAAGATCCGCAGGCCAAGGCGCATAACTATAAAGTGCCAAAACAGAAAATCCTGATTGTGGATGACGAGGTGGAACTGGGTCAGACCTTGGCAGATATTCTCGAAGAAAATGGCCATGAACTCATTCTGGTCGATAACGGCCAGAAAGCGCTTGATCTGCTGGATCAGCAAGATGTCGATTTAATCATCAGCGATTTGCGTATGCCGGTGCTGGATGGCCCTGGCCTTTACCGCGCATTAGAAGCGAATAAACCCAAATATCTCTCACGCATCATGTTCGTGACCGGTGACACACTCAGCATTCCTGTTCGGGATTTCTTGAACCATTACGCCCTTGAAGTAATCGAAAAGCCATATTCGGCGCAAGACGTACGTAAAGGCATTCATCATCTCGTTTCGTCGCTGAAAAAAAAACCTAACGCTTCAGGTGCAGGTGAGGATAAGCTGCACCCATGACACAGCGCCTGCTCATAGTTGATGATGAAGTCGATATCTGCGAATTGATTGCAGACGTTGCCGATACACGCGGATTTGAAGCCAAAACCATCAGCGATCCAAGCAAAGTCGAAGAAGCGTTGATGGAATTCAAGCCCAACTGCATCATGCTTGATTTGATGATGCCGGGAACCGACGGCGTAGAACTTTTACGTAATCTTGGCGACCATATTAAAGGCTGCGCGATTGTGCTCATGAGCGGCCATGACGTGCGCGTGTTGAACTCCGCCAAACGCCTTGGCTCGGCACATGGCATCAACGTGATTGGCGTTCTTGAAAAACCCATTGAAATCGCCACGCTGCGCGAAACACTTGATATGCTGGGCAAAGCCGAAACCAAAACGGCTGCCAAAACCACCGATGTATCCGACAGCAAGATGAAGGATGAGGAAGTCGCGGTGTTTTATCAACCCATCGTGGACATCGTCACAGGCCGTGTGCGCGGCATGGAGGCATTGGTGCGCTGGAACCATCCGCAGCATGGTATTTTATCGCCCGACCATTTCCTTGATAAGATGGATACGGCAGAGATGCAGGCAATGACCAATCAGGTCATGAAAATCGCTGTAGATAATCTTGTTGAATTCCATGCCAAAGGATTTCCGGTTGCCATTTCCATCAACATGACCGCCAGCAACCTCATTGATTTGGGCGTGCCCGACCGTCTTGATGAATTATGCAAAGCAAAGCATATCCCCAATGAAAAAATCACCATCGAAGTGACCGAAGGCGAAGCCATGCGCGATGTGCGCAAGATTATGGATGTGCTTACCCGCCTGCGTCTGCGCGGATTTGGTGTGGCGATTGACGATTTCGGAACGGGCTATTCCAGCTTGCGCGAATTACAACGCATGCCGTTCAGCTCGATGAAAATGGACAAATCCTTCGTCATGGACATGGCCGAAAACCGCGATAGCCAGATGATTGCCAATACGATTATCGATTTGGGTCATAATTTGAATTTAAAGGTTGTGGCCGAAGGCATCGAAACCGCGGCCGTGTGGAACATGCTCAAAGACCGCGGCTGCGATCTGGCGCAGGGGTACCTCATCAGCAAACCCATGTCGTTTGACAATTTCCTGGCATGGATTACCGAAAACGCCGGTATCTTTAAAATATAAGTAGCGTTTTTAAGGTTTAAGGGGTAATTGCTAAAGACCAATTCTTATAGGTCTAAACGCGCATGTCCTCAGCCACACATTCTCCTACCGTTCCTGCCCATCTGTTCGAACATCTTGAAACACTTATCAAGAAAGCCAAAAGCCTTGGCGCAGATGCAGCCGATGGCGTTTACGTTGAAAGCATGGGCGTTTCTGCCGCGATACGTAACGGCGAACTTTCAACACTGGAACGCAGCGAAAGCGCATCGCTTGGCCTTCGCGTTCTTATTGGCAAGAAACAGGCCTGCGTTGCCACGCATGACATTCACAAGGAACGCTTGAATGAAATGGTTGAGCGCGCTGTACACATGGCCAAGCTGGCGCCGGAAGATCCTTACGCCGGGTTGGCCGTGCAAGACCAGCTTGCCAAACACATTCCCGATTTGGATTTGTTTGATGGCGTTGAAATTGGCGCTGACCAACTGATTGCATCTGCCAAAACCATGGAAGAAGTTGTACGCGCTGTTCCCAAAGTCACCAATGTTGAAGAAAGCAATGCCAGCTGGGGCTTATCGGGGTTTGCATTTGTCACCAGCCATGGTTTTTCTGGCGGGTATCGCGGCACATCGCACGGGTTATCCATTGAAGTGGTGGCCGGAAAAGACACCCACATGGTACGCGATTACGATTATTGCAGCGCCCAGCACGCCAGCGATATGCGCACCCCGCAAGACGTGGCATTAGCAGCCGCTGCACGTACCGTAAGCCGTTTAGATGCACGCAAAATGCCAACTAAAAAAATTCCCGTTGTGTTTGCACCGCGCGTTGCCTCTTCCCTCCTTCGCAATCTGCTCAGCGCCATGAATGGCACCGCGATTGCACGCAAGGCTTCGTTCCTGATTGATGACATGGGTAAGTCTGTTTTCCCTGCGAATATCAATCTGATTGACGACCCGCTGATGAAGCGCGGACTGCGCTCCCGCCCGTTTGATGGCGAAGGCTTGCCAACACAGCGCATGGCTTTTGTTGAAAATGGCGTTTTAAAATCATGGATGATGAATTGCAGCGCGGCGCGCCAGTTGAATTTGAAAAGTACCGGTCATGCCAGCCGCGGTGTCGGTGGCATCCCCGGCATCAGTGCCAGCAATTTCTACATGGAAGCTGGCAAGGCAACGGCGGAAGAACTCATCGCCGATATTAAAGAAGGATTTTATGTCACCGAAACCATGGGGCATGGCGGCGACACCCTAACGGGTGATTACAGCCAGGGCGCGGCAGGCTTCTGGATTGAAAACGGAAAGCTTTCCTTCCCCGTGCATGAAATGACCATTGCCGGAAATTTAAAGCCGATGTTCCAGAATTTAAGCGCCGCGAATGATTTGACCCATCGCTACGGCGTGGATGCACCTACCTTGCGCATCGAAGGCATGACCGTAGCAGGCGAATAATCTTTTCGCCCGAGCGGTTGCGCCAGTTGCAGGGTCGGTTGTGCGAAGCACAGAGGCTTCGCAACAACAAGGCGCAGAGCGAATGGTGTAATATAGATTGTTGCAGGGGGCGCACTGCCCCACTACACTGGCGGCCATGCTGTCTTACCGCACCATCTGGCTATCCGACATCCATCTTGGCACCCGTGGGTGTCAGGCTGATTTACTGCTCGATTTCCTTTCGCACACCACCAGTAAAACACTGTATCTGGTTGGCGATATTGTTGATGGCTGGGAACTTAAGAAAAAATGGTTCTGGCCGGCATCCCATAATTCAGTTCTGCATTACTTCCTGAAATTGTCGCGCGAAGGCACGAAGGTTACGTATATCCCCGGCAATCATGATGAAATGTCGCGTGATTATCTGGGCAAAAGTTTTGGCGGCATTCCGGTTATCAATCAATTGGTTCACGAAACCGCCGACGGCAAGCGCATGCTGGTCATGCATGGTGACCAGTTTGATGCGGTGATGGGCTGTGCCAAATGGCTCGCCAAACTCGGCAGCATGGCTTATGGCATTGCCATCGCCATCAACTGGGTATTTAACACGGTGCGCAAAGCGCTGGGCCTTACCTATTGGTCGCTTTCTGCGTATCTAAAGCAAAAAGTCAAAGGCGCTGTTAAAGACATTAATGATTACGAGCATTTTCTTGCCGAAGAAGCGCGGCAGAACAAATGTGCAGGCATCATCTGCGGTCATATTCACCGCGCTGAAATTCGCACGGTTGAAGATGTGTTGTACTGCAATGATGGGGATTGGGTTGAATCCTGCACTGCATTGGTTGAACACCATGATGGCCGTCTTGAAATCATTCACTGGCCCACGCAGCGCTCACAATTATTGGCGCCCTCTTCACTGGAACCGGCATGAAACTCCTCATCGTATCTGATGCTTGGCATCCACAGGTGAACGGCGTTGTGCGTACGCTGGAAGAAACCATGCGCCAACTTGAAAAAATGGGCCACACGGTAAAAATGATTGGGCCAGAACCGGGCCTCTTCACCTTTCCTGCGCCCAGCTATCCGGAAATCAAATTGGAATTTTTTGCGGATAATCGCATTCGAAAAGTCATCAATCAGTTCCAGCCCGATTACATTCATATCGCCACCGAAGGCCCTTTGGGCATGGCCATGCGCCATATTTGCGTGCAACAAAAACGCCCTTATTCCACGGCCTATCACACCTGTTTTCCCGAATATCTTGAAAAGCGTGTCCCGGGGTTTTTTAAAGAAGCCGTCAAGCTCATTACCTACCAATTCATCAAGCGTGTGCATGTTCCATCCTGCACGGTGATGGTTTCAACACCCACCATCGAACACATGTTGCGCCAGCACCGCATCAGCAAAATCCGTCGTTGGTCGCGCGGGGTGGATACCACCATCTTCAAACCCTATGGCAAGGATTTTGCGCCGCTTAAGGACTTGCCGCGCCCGATTTTCATTTATGTGGGCCGCGTAGCGGTTGAAAAAAATCTCGATGCGTTTCTATCGTTGGATTTACCCGGCAGCAAAGTGGTGATTGGCGATGGCCCCGGCGAAGCGGATTTCAGGCATCGCTATCCAAACGTCCATTTCCTTGGTAAAAAAACCGGCGAAGATTTGGCGCGGCATTATGCGGCATCCGACGTGTTCGTGTTTCCATCGAAAACCGATACCTTTGGGTTGGTGCTTTTGGAAGCTGCCGCCTGCGGCCTAGCGGTTGCTGCTTACCCCGTGCAAGGCCCGATTGATGTCTTTGCCGATAGCGCAAAAACAGCAGGTTTTGTTGTATTACAGGATGATTTGCGTGAAGCGGCATTAAAAGCGGCGGCTTTAAAACCAGCCCCGGAA
Organism: Alphaproteobacteria bacterium; assembly: GCA_033762625.1. Classification (NCBI taxonomy): domain Bacteria; kingdom Pseudomonadati; phylum Pseudomonadota; class Alphaproteobacteria; species Alphaproteobacteria bacterium. Next base: position 79,547 of record JANRLI010000005.1, on the reverse strand, counting down.
TTGTGTCATGCTTTTGTTGCTGAAAACTATTCATGGGAAAATTGCACCAAGCAGTTTCTTGATAATCTGCAAGCCCCCACGCAATACGCGTTGCGACGTATTCGCCGCTTTGAACGCGCTATGGATTTTTTGCATGCAATGCACATCCGCATCAAAACGCTGCCAAAATTCTATCCAACCATTTACCGCACGCTTACTTTCTTAATTGCACCGCTGCTACCCATCTATCTTCATATCCGCGCTGCAAAGGGCAAGGAAGACATCAGCCGGTTACATGAACGGTTTGGTTATCCATCGGGCGTGCGACCCGTAGGAAAACTTATCTGGTGTCACGGTGCAAGTGTGGGGGAAGCATTATCGCTTCTGCCACTGCTTAACCGCTTAAATGAATTACCGCAGAAACCAGCTTTGCTGCTCACCACGGGAACAAAAAGCTCCGCGGAACTGCTCGCAACGCGCCTGCCAGCGAATGTGATTCATCAATACATTCCTGTTGATACCATGGAAGCCATGCGCCGTTTTGTGCGCCATTGGCAGCCAAATCTGGCGCTTTTGGTGGAATCGGAACTCTGGCCGAACATGATTGGCACACTGCGCGGCAAGAAAATTCCTGCCGCTCTTTTAAATGCGCGTATCAGTGAAAAATCCGCGCGCAACTGGGGCAATTATGCCGAGCTTTGGATAAAGGCATTACTGCGTGTCTTTACCGTTGTGTTGGCGCAAAGCGAACAGGATGCTGCTCGTTTCCGTGAACTTGGCGCAACCTCGGCGCGTAGCGTGGGTAATTTAAAAGGCGCCGCACAGCCATTGCCCGTGAATGAAGCCGATTTTGCAGCATTAAAGAAAGCGATTGGTAATCGTCCGCTTTGGGTCATGGCATCGACCCATGAAGGGGAAGAAGAAATTGCCTGCCGCATACATCAAAAATTGGTTGAGCAATTTCCTGATTTACTCACCATCATTGTACCGCGCCACCCTGCACGCGCTGATGTGATTATGGAGCGTATTGTTAAACCGCTAAAGCTAAACGGCCTGCGCCGTTCCACGCATCAATTACCGCTCGCGGATACCGCCGTTTATATCGCCGACAGTTTTGGCGAATTAGGCCTTTTTTACAAGGTTTCGCCGCATGTTTGCATCGGCGGCAGCTTTAGTAATACCGGCGGGCACAATCCCTTGGAAGCCGCGCATTTTGGCTGCGCGATTATGTTTGGCCCCGATATGCACAACTTTGAAGAAATGGCGCGCAACATTCTGGCATCTGGCGCAGCGCGGCAAGTATCAAATGAAGATGAGCTGGTAAGCACGCTGACCCTTTTGCTGCAAAATCCGTCTGAGCAAATGCAGCTCAGCATCAAAGCGAAAGCCTATGCCGATAACGAGCAACATGTGCTTGACCGCGTGATGATGGAATTGCAACCCTTGCTTAACACAACCTTGAACAGCTAGCTATGAAACTGACAGCGCCACATTTCTGGTTTGAAAAAAAAGGGGTTATCGCAACCATCCTGCATCCCTTTGCGGTACTCTATGCGGCTTTTGGTAATTATCTGCGCAGCCGCATAACACCGCAAAAAATGTCTGTGCCGGTTATTTGTATTGGCAATGTAGTGCTGGGCGGTTCAGGCAAAACGCCCATCGTGCAACTGCTTGCAAAACACCTGCAAAACCAGGGGTTTTCACCCCATGTGATTAGCCGCGGCTATGGCGGCTATTTAAAAGGCCCTGTGCGGGTAGATGCGCATCTGCACACGATTGGCGAAGTGGGCGATGAACCGCTGATGCTATCTTCCGCCGTTCCCGTTTGGGTCGCAAAGGATAAGGTCGCAGGGGCGAAGGCCGCCATCGCGGCAGGCGCAACGGTGCTGCTGCTGGATGATGGATTGCAAAATCCGACGCTGCATAAGGATATTTCGTTTCTTGTTATTGATGCTGTGCGCGGTCTTGGCAATGGCTGTGTTATTCCGGCAGGGCCACTTCGTGAAACGCTAGCAGAATCTCTTTCCAAAACCACGGCGGTGATTTGGGTTGCCAGCAATAATAAAAATGGAAACGACGAGACACTAAAAATACTTTCTGCACAAAAGCCGGTGATAAAGGCAACTTCCAAAACAGTATGCGATATTGATTTAATGAATGAGAATGTGCTGGCTTTTTGTGGCCTTGGCCATGCGCAGAAATTCTATGACGGCGTGAAGGCATTAGGTGCCAAGATTGTAAAAACGGTTGATTTTCCTGACCATTATGTGTGGAGCGCCTATGAAATCAGGAAATTGTTGGATGACGCCAAAAGTCTAAACGCGCGCTGCATTACCACCGCAAAAGACGCCGTGCGTATTCCGCAAAGTTTGCGTGAACACATCGAAATTTGCGATGTCGAGATTTCATTTAATGATCAAACCGCGCTTGATAAACAACTGCGCCAGCTTAAGCCTTAACCTTCTTATCACCATCCGCAAAGGTCAGCGTTAATTCGCTGGCCGGCCTTACATCCGCTGCACGCATGATGGTATGTCCCTGAGCATCACGGACCAATACAAACCCGCGCTTTAAAATGCTGTGATAGGAAAGACTTTCCAACAATTGTCCGGTTGCAACAAGCCGCTGCGTTTTCTTTTCAAACTGTATTTGCACAGCTTTATTCATGCGCCCGATTAGGCTTTCCAGCTTTTGCTTGCCATGCTGCACATTCTGTTTCAGCGGCAAAATATTCAACCCTGCTGCTAAACGCTGCAACCGCTGCTGTTGACGGCTCAGCATGTTCGTTACCGCTGTTGCCAAGCGCTCTGCCCTGTCATCCAGACGCTGCGCCAATGTTTCCATCAATACGCGTGGATGCGTTAGTTTTCCTGCCGCGCGTTCCAGTTGCAGTTTTTGTTTCTCGACACATCGTCGTGCCGCGCCATCCAACCGCATTCCCGTTTCGCGCAGCATCGCTAATAAATCCAGCCGCACGGGTACAGCCATTTCTGCTGCCGCTGTCGGCGTTGGCGCACGCCTGTCCGATGCGAAATCAATCATCGTGGTATCGGTTTCATGACCCACGGCAGAAATCAACGGAATGCGGCTATTGGCGGCAGCGCGCACTACAATCTCTTCATAAAAGGGCAGCATATCTTCCAATGAACCACCGCCGCGTGCAACAATCAGCACATCTGGAACGGGAATTTTATTCGCCATTCGCTCTGTTCCATCTGGCGATGGAACAACCGCTCGGGCGGAATCTAATAATGCATTAAAACCTGCAATCGCATTTGCAATCTGCACCGCTGCACCTTCACCCTGCACATTCACTGGCCACACCAGCACATGCACGGGGAAGCGTTCCGCCACACGGTGCAAAATATCCTTTATCACCGCACCGGTTGGCGATGTGATTACACCAATCACCTTTGGCATTTTGGGGAGTGGTTTTTTGCGGGCCTCGTCAAACAACCCTTCGGCTGCCAATTTCTTTTTGCGGTCTTCCAGCATTTTCATCAGCGCGCCAACGCCCGCTAATGCCATTTGCTCCGCGACAATCTGGTATTTTGACTGGCCGGGATAGGTGGTGAGACGCCCCTCCACTACCACTTCCATGCCTTCAACGGGTTTGACTTTTAAACGGCCGACTTGCCCCTTCCAGCACACGCCGGCAAGATTCGCGTTTTCATCCTTCAATGTGAAATACAAATGACCGGAGGTGTGAAGTTTGGGCTGCGAAATCTCGCCGCGCACGCGCACATGACCGAATTCTTCTTCCACGCTGCGCTTGAGCTGCGCGGAAAGTTCCGCAACTGTATATTCGGGAAGGTTGCTTCCGGCAATCGGTTGGTCAAGTAATGACATGAAGATGCAAGGTCTGTATTGAGTAATGCATTATATATAGCTAAAAGAAATGGACGATTTTTACCAGCCCCATAACGGTCAGGCATTAGCATTATGAACGTACTTATTATCGGCTCCGGCGGACGCGAACATGCCATTGCCTGGACTATCAGTAATTCACCCAATCTGACCAAACTCTACGCCGCGCCCGGAAATGCCGGTATTGCAGAGCTGGCGATTTGTTTGCCGATCAGCGTTGAAGACAATGCGGCAATTGTACGCGCAGCGCATGAACATTCCATCGACTTTGTGATTGTCGGGCCAGAAGTACCATTGGTAAATGGCCTTGTTGATGAACTTGAAAAAACCGGCATACCCGCCTTTGGCCCGCATGCCAATGCCGCGCAGCTGGAAGGCTCCAAAGGCTTCATGAAGGATTTATGCGCAAGGGCCAATGTTCCTACCGCCCGTTATGCGCGTTTTACGGATATTACCAAAGCCAAAGCATATGTCGAAGAACACGGCACGCCTATCGTTATCAAAGCTGATGGCCTTGCCGCAGGTAAAGGCGTAACCGTTGCCATGACCAAAGCCGAAGCCTTACAGGCGATTGATGATGCGATGCTGCATAGCGCGTTTGGCAAGGCCGGTGCAGAATTAGTGATTGAAGAATTCATGGAAGGCGAGGAAGCGAGTTTCTTCGCGCTATGTGATGGCGAAACCGCCATCATGTTCGCCCATGCGCAAGACCACAAACGTGCCTTTGATCATGATGAAGGTCCCAATACCGGTGGGATGGGCGCTTATTCGCCCGCACCCATTGTTACACCCGCCATGCAAGAAGATATTATGCAGCGTATTATTCTTCCCACCGCAAAGCAAATGGCAAACGATGGCACGCCATTTCGCGGGGTACTGTTTGCAGGGCTGATGATTACGAACGAAGGGCCTAAACTTATCGAATATAACGCTCGCTTTGGTGACCCCGAAACGCAAGCGATGTTGCCACGTTTAAAATCCGATTTCTTGGATGTGCTGTATAAAACCGCAACAGGACAATTAAAAGATGTAAAGTTGGAATGGCATGACAGTGCTGCACTGTGTGTTGTGATGGCTGCAAAAGGGTATCCTGGCAGCTATCAAAAAAACACCGTGATCAAAGGCCTTGATAAAGCTGCTGATCTTCCCAATGTCGTGGTGTTCCACGCTGGCACGCTGAATAATAACGGCGCGGTTGTTGCCAATGGCGGGCGCGTGCTGGGCGTAACGGGCTTCAGCCAGAATTTAAAACAGGCGCAGCATTACGCATATTTGGCAGTTGATCATATCGACTGGGATGAAGGATTTTGCCGCCGCGATATTGGCTGGCGCGCACTAAAATAAAATTATCCTATTTAGTGTTAGGTTTAACCTGCGTGCGGGCTTGCCAAGCGCGTTCGCGGGCACGCATATCCGCCTGTACACGCAAAATGACATCCAGCGTTTCGTTTGCCGCGCTTCCTTCCGGCGCTGCGATTTCCTTGCGCACCGCATCGATAAAGGATTTGGTGATATGCCTATCCCATCCGCTGGCATTTGCACTCGCCAATATATTGGCGAGCCGTTGTGCTCTTTCAGGGTATCCTTTGCATGCACGTGCCAACAAAAACATATCGCGTTGAAACGTGGTCGTTGTTACACGCTTTGTCGGCTGCAACTCTGCATCCAGCTTGATTAACTGCGAGATGCGCAGATTGCTGTTCATGTTTGAAGTAAAGCTCGTATCCGCCATATAAACCGCGGTTAAATGCGTTATATGCGGCATGATGTTTTGTTTGAGCAATTCGGTGTTGGTTTGCGCCAGCGCTGCCGCAAATACTGCATCGCCTGAAAAATCATCCACTAATTTATAAAATGCTTCAGGTTTTTTTACCGTTGCTTTCAGCAATTCGGTATATACGCCTTGCATTTCGGTTGCTTGCGCAGGCGTCAAGCGTTTGGAACGAGCCACGGTAAAGGTACGCGGAATACGTCTCCCGGGTGTCATATACTGCTTTAAATATATACCCTGCATGATTTTTGGAGTCATAATACTTGCTACCGCTTCATCCCAAATCGGCGATAACATGCGCTGCGCCAAGGTATCGCTCATTCCGGCAAAACGCTGCTGCGCCGCCAGTTCATAGGTATGATCCATCACTATCATGGCGGTCTGCGGGTCATCGACTTTAATTGCATCGATGAACAAATCACGTAACGCCTCACCGACATCTTTATCCACGCGCAAGCCCAGTTTTAATAAATGCGACACGGGTGATTTTTCGCGCGCGATGGATAAGAACGGGCTTACCACCACTTGAAAATCACGAATACCGTCCATGGTGAGAAAACCTTGCATATCCTTTGATGTGAATTTTGCTTTTTTTAATTCATTGTCCAGCACGCTCAAGGCTTCATCGCTATACGCATAAGCAGTCAATAATTCATAGCCCAAAATGGCGGTAATAAATCCGTTTGCAGGTGTACTTTGTGTTTCGCCATGTTCATCGGTTGTTGTAACCACCAGTTGCGCAGCTATCGCGGCTCCCAAATCTTTTTGAAATGCGTCTCTTTCATCTTTCGACAGGCTGGCCTGACTCTTTTGCAATAATTTGCCAAGACGGCTTATGCCCAAACCAAATGTCGTATTTGCACCGCGAAACGGGCTATAGAAGGTCACACGGGTGTCATACGCCACATAATGCGATGCGAGCAGTAAAAACATATGCGCATCGCCGCGTTGCACCAGTTCATCAGCCAAAATTTCAACCCATTGAATGGTTTGTTGTTTGGCTTTGCGGGTGGTTTTTTTGTCGTCATATTGTCTGAACAAACTTGCCAGATATTGCGGGCGTGGCGGGTCATCGCCCCAGCCCAACAATGCGGTTTGCCATTCTTGCGCGGGAATGACCTTTGCAAAATTCTTGCGCTTCCTATCCAGTTCTTCAAGGCGGTGAAACACCTCTTCTTCGGCAATATCGGTGCTGTAAGATGGCGGCGCAGGACGTTGGGTATTTTGCGCGCGCGCCGATTGCGCAGCAAGCGTCATGCTCACTGCCATTCCCACGATCACAAAACCCTGTTTAATACCAACCATTCGAATTCCTTAAAATATGCCAAGGAATGTACTGGCTGGGGGCATGGGCAGGCAAAGCCAATAATGCTTTCGCGCGTTTTTATTAGGGAATTCGTTAAAGAATAAACTTCGATAAATCGGCGTTTTTGGCCAATGCGCCAACTTTTTCCTGCACGGTCTTGGCATCAATCGTCACGGTCTCGCCCTTGCGCTCGCTCGCATCAAAGCTGATATCTTCAAGCAGCCGTTCCAAAACGGTATGCAAACGGCGCGCGCCGATATTTTCAACCGTCGCGTTGATCTCGGCGGCAAGTTTGGCAAGCGCATCCACCGCATCGCCGGTAATCGTCAACGTCAAGCCTTCGGTTTCCATGAGTGCCTTATACTGGCGCACCAGATTGGCCTGCGTATCGGTCAAAATCTGGCGTAAATCCTGTTGCGTAAGGGCGGAAAGTTCCACGCGAATAGGCAAACGCCCCTGCAATTCCGGCAAGAGGTCGGATGGTTTGGCGATATGGAATGCGCCCGAGCAAATGAACAACACATGGTCGGTCTTTACCATGCCGTATTTGGTTGAAACAGTTGTGCCTTCAATCAAGGGCAATAAATCGCGTTGCACGCCTTCGCGTGACACATCGCCGCCGCCGCGGAATTCGCTGCGCGCCGCGATTTTATCGATTTCATCAATAAAGACGATGCCACGCTGTTCTACCGCTTCCACTGCGCTTGCAACCATCTTGTCTTGATCCAGCAGCTTATCGGCTTCTTCCTGAACCAGTGCTTCGCGCGCTTCTTTTACGTGCATGCGCTTGGTTTTGGTGCGCCCGCCGCCAAATTGTTTGCCGAACATATCACCCAGATTCAGCATGCCCATTTGCGCGCCGGGCATACCGGGCACGTCCACCGTGGGCATCGAAAGCGGGCTGTCATCATTCAGTTCAATTTCAACGTCGCGCTCTTCCAGCTCGCCATTCTTCAGCATGGCGCGGAATTTCTGTTTGGTTTCCGCGCTGGCGCTTTCTCCCACCAATGCTGCAATAAGACGTTCTTCGGCCAGTTTTTCGGCTTTTGCCATTACGTCTTTGCGGGATTTTACTTTTGCTTGCGCAACCGCGCTTTCCATCAAGTCACGAATAATCTGTTCAACGTCGCGGCCCACATAGCCAACTTCGGTGTATTTGGTTGCCTCCACCTTGATGAATGGCGCATCGGCGAGCTTTGCCAGCCGGCGCGCAATCTCGGTCTTGCCAACGCCGGTTGGCCCGATCATCAGGATGTTTTTGGGCAAAACCTCATCGCGCAAATCATCGGGCAATTGCTGGCGGCGCCAACGGTTGCGCAAGGCAACCGCTACCGCGCGTTTGGCATCGCCCTGCCCGATAATGTGCTTATCAAGTTCGGCAACAATTTCTTTGGGGGTGAGTTCGGTCATACCCTTTAAATAGGTCAGAGATAATTCTTGGCAAGCTCTTCTGCGATTTGCACCGCATTTAACGCTGCGCCTTTGCGTAAATTATCGGAGACGATCCACATGGAAAGACCGTTTTCAACCGTAATATCCTCGCGGATACGGGAAACATAAGTCGCATCTTCCCCTGCCACTTCAACGGGGGTCACATACCCATCGGCAGATAAATGGTCGGTCACCACAACGCCCGGTGCCTTCTTAAGCAACGCAACGGCTTCCTTTGCGGAAATGGGATTTTCAAATTCCACATTTACCGCTTCCGAATGTGCAATAAATACCGGTACGCGCACGCAGGTTGCCGTGACCTTGATTTTGGGATCAAGAATTTTTTTGGTCTCCACAACCATCTTCCATTCTTCTTTGGTGTATCCATCTTCCATGAACACATCGATTTGCGGAATGACGTTGAATGCGATTTGTTTCGGGAATACTTCGCGCTTCAACGCGTCGTTGACAAACACCGCGCGGGTCTGGGTGAACAGCTCATCCATCGCCTCTTTGCCGCCGCCCGATGTCGATTGGTAGGTTGCAACGACAATGCGTTTGATTTTTGCAGCGTCATGCAACGGCTTTAACGCCACCAGCATCTGAATGGTGGAGCAATTGGGGTTCGCAATAATATTGCGTTTGGTGTATCCGGCAATCGCAGCCGGATTCACTTCGGGCACAATGAGCGGCACATCAGGGTCCATGCGGAAATGCGATGTGTTATCAATCACAACACAGCCCGCCTGTCCTGCGCGCGGCGCGAAATCAGCTGAAATTTTTGCACCCGCAGATGAAAGGCAAATATCGGTGCCCTTAAAATCATAGGTTGCAAGATCTTGTACGGTCAAAACCTTATCTTCGCCGAATGATACTTCACTGCCCGCGGAATTTTTTGAAGCAAGCGCGACCACTTCGCTCACCGGAAATTGGCGATCCGCAACAATCGAGAGCATCTCTTTACCAACAGCGCCCGTGGCACCCACAACCGCGACTTTATATGCTTTTTTACCCATGACATTATTCCCTGAAGATAAGTAAGGGCGCTAAAAAACCATGAAAAACAAGCTAACGCAAGGCCTTCTTCAGCGCTGCGCAAGCTATGCCTTGAATGTTAATTCAGGGCCTTTATTAGCATTATGTGAAGATTTACCTGATAGTTTAACACTTCAGAGCACCCCATGGCCATTGATTATACAAAATATGTCACGCGCAACCTGCTTGCACAAATAGCCGTGCATGAAGGATTTTATGCGCGCGCATCGGGTGATAGGTCTGGTACCCAAATCGGTTTCGGCTACAACCGCGGCGCTGAAACGCGTTCTCAAGCAAGCGGGGTGCTTGGCACGAATATCACTTCGAAAGCGCTAATCGATCACAATCAGGCAATATCCCTAACCGCTCATAAAATCGGTCAGAAGATAGAAAGCTTTATCGTACCACATATCGGTCTCGACAAGTTTGACAAGCTGTCACCCAACATGCAATCAGCGGTGCTGGATACGCTCTACAACCTCACTGACAGATCTGCTGTCAAATTTGCAAAAAAGATTTCCGACTATATCACGAGCGACCGTATCGCAGGCATACCCGCCTATATCGCAAATGCCTATACCATGCCCGGCACCGATTACCACACGGGGCTAAGCCGGCGTCGGCAAGATGCATTCCGGCTTGCGATATTACCCGAGGGTCAAACCTTCGTGCCGGGAAATGGCCGTGTTACCAATCATACAACCGGAGAAACCATCGCCCTGAATGATATTTTCACCGGCCCTGCAATAACGAATGGCATCGCGCTGGCATCGGCAGGCCCCACTGCAAAATCGCAACCCCGAATGATAACCTGACCTTTAAGGGTTGGGGCTAAGCAGGATCATCAATGCCTGGCAGGCTGTTGAATGGAAAGCTGTCCGCCATTTTTCTGACGCGGGCAGGCCGCATTAAAAATGCATATTGCTTGCTGTGACGCGCCGCGACATCTTTTGTTTTAAGCATCGTATAAATACACCATGTGCCAAACCCCATCGCCAGATCACGCTTCTGTTCGTCATGCGTTACACCTGCACATAATTCTGTTGATACGATTTTTGCGCGGTTCAACCACGGGCATGCACGGCGATGTTGCTGCACATGGTCTTTACCCGGGTGAACTTCCATGCCGCCGCGATGAATGGTTTTGTCCCAGCCTTGCGTAAAATCCTGCTGGGTTACCGGCAATGAATAATCTGGCGCGATACTACGGTCCTTGGTGATGCGGTCATGGTAGCTGATGGCAATATATGTTGCGGGCCCTGATATAAATTCACCCCTATAAAATGCTTCGGACAAAGCACGCACTGCTTTACGCGCAATCTTACGTTGCTCAGGCAGCAACTGCGCATCGACCGCGATCATCTTGTCCAGCTGCGAAAGAAATTCGATATGCGCCACTTGCATCAACACACATGCCGCAAGAATTTCAGGATGATGCTTTACGAATTCACGCATAAACACGGTTTCGGGATGCCCGTGTTTTGTCCGAAAAACATCATATCCCGGTTCTTTGTTGAGCGGGCGCATTTCATATCCCTGTTTATGCGCTTCATCATATTCATTTGCTTTGGCATAAACCGTTTGCATTTGGTGGCTGAATATTGCCATCACCATGGGCGAGAAGCTGCGGGTCATGGCTTGTTCGATCCATTCCTTTGAAAATGGCATGATTGCATGCAGTGGCATGTAGATATCGAAGGCCAAAACACGCGAGCGATGATTGATCATCGTGGTGCGCATATCCAGCCTTCGGGATGTAAAGAAATATCCGGGATAGATACCGGGTTCACCCAGCACTTCCTTGAATGCGCCCGCCTTTTCCAATCCGGCAATGATATCGGCATATACCTGTTTCATGCCGCGAGCATAACATCACTGCATGAAACTAAATCGCGTTTTAAAGGGGGTTTTAACGGTTTTTGGCGCGTTCCACGCTAATCATCAAAGGGGTGGAGCGGATGCCCGCCATGATGGTGGTTAAATGCTGCACGTTGGAAACTTCCACATCCACAAACACATCAAAGAAATCGACGCTGCGGTTGGTGATCTTCAAATTGGTAATGTTGCCATTGGCTTTGCTGATCGCGCCGGTCAAATTCGCCAATGCGGATGGCAAATTGGCGATCACCACATTCAAACGCCCGATGACATTTCCGGCATGGAACGCGCTGTCATCCCAGGCAACGTCAATCCAGCGTTCGGGCTGGTTTGCAAAACTTTCCAGCGTTTCGCAATCGGTTGTATGAATGGTCACGCCTTTACCTGTTACCACAATTCCTACGATGCGATCGCCGGGCAGCGGGTGGCAACAGCGCGCATAATGCACCGCCATGCCGGGAATTAGCCCGCGCAGCGTAAGCGGTTTGGTCTTTTTATCTTTTTCTTTTTCCGCAGCCTTATCGGTTTTCTTGGCAGGCTTTTCAGGCTGCTTGGGCTGATGCTGCGGATAAAGCGCGCGCAACACATCCCGCGCGGAATGCAACGATGCGCCAATATTGGCATATAAATCATCCAAATCTTCGGCCTGGAATTTGCCAACCACTGCTTCCAGTTCTTTTTCGTGGAAAGGTAAGCCTTCTTCAGCAAATAATTTTTGCAGCATGGGCTTGCCCAGCGCTACATATTCGCCGCGCTGTTGCTGGCGCACAAACCGGCGGATATGCGAGCGCGCTTTTGCCGAAACCACAAAGCGTTCCCATGCGGGTGACGGTGCACCGGTCTTCGAGGTGATGATTTCAACCTGATCGCCGTTACGCAAAGATGTGCGCAGCGGCACCATTCGTCCGTTCACTTTTGCGCCCACGCATTTATCGCCCACCTTGCTGTGCACGGCATAGGCAAAATCTACCGGTGTTGAACCACGTGGCAGCGCAATCAAATCACCCTTGGGCGAAAAGCAGAATACCTGATCCTGAAACAGTTCAAGACGGGTGTAATCAAGAAATTCTTCAGGACGTTGTGCGCTTTCCACAATATCCAGTAATTCACGTAGCCAGCGGTATTGGCGGCCATCGGTCTTTTCATCATTCTGCTTATACGCCCAGTGCGCAGCCACACCCAGTTCGGCAACTTCATCCATGTGCTTAGTGCGGATTTGGATTTCCACGCGTTGCTTTAATGGTCCGATTACGCCCGTGTGCAAACTTTGATAGCCGTTGGGTTTGGGCGTGGAGATAAAATCCTTGAAACGGCCCGGCACCACTGAATACTGGCTGTGGATGATGCCCAGCGCATGATAGCAATCGGCGTTGCTGTCCACAATGATGCGGAAGGCAATGATGTCCGATAGCTGCTCGAACACAATATTCTTGCGCTGCATCTTCTTCCAAATCGAATACGGCGTTTTTTCACGGCCAATAACCTTGGCTTTCAATCCCGCCTTATCCATCACGCCTTGCAAATCGGTAATAATCGAATTGACGACATCGCTTCCTTCGCTGCGCAGGAAGTTAAGGCGCGCCAAAATACTGTCGCGCGCTTCGGCATGCAGCACAGAAAACGCCAGATCCTCCAGCTCTTCCTGCATTTGCTTGATCCCCATGCGCTGGGCCAGCGGCGCATAGATTTCCAGCGTTTCCATCGCTTTCATGCGGCGCTTTTCGGGTTTTTTCACATGGTGAATGGTGCGCATGTTATGCAAGCGGTCAGCAAGCTTGACCAGCAACACGCGAATGTCTTCCGCCATCGCCACGACAAGCTTGCGGAAATTTTCGGCCTGTTGCGCTTTTTCACTTTGGAATTCAAGGCGCGAGAGTTTGGTTACACCTTCCACCATATGCGCAACTTCAGTGCCAAACAATTCCGTCAGCTGTTCTTTGGTCGCGCCGGTATCTTCAATCGTGTCATGGAGCAGCGCGGTTGCAATCGATGCGCTATCCAGTTTCATCTCCGTCAAAATACTCGCAACTTCCAAAGGATGCGAGAAATAGGGATCACCGGAATGACGCATTTGTGTGCCATGCGCTTTCATGGAAAACACATACGCCTTGTTCAATAATTCTTCATCCACTTTGGGGTCGTATGCGCGCACACGGTCCACAAGTTCATATTGGCGGATCAGCGGCTTTTTCGGACGCGGGGCCACAGGCGCAGCGGCAGGTTCTGCGCTTATAGGTTCGGGCTGTGGTTTTGTGTCGTCCGGTGTCATTTGCATAAAATAGCGGGTTTGCCCCATAAAACTAGGCGTTAAAACTAGCCATTCGATATTAACATATCGTTGAGATTAGTGCATGGCCTGAATAAGGCCTTTAGCGCCATCGGCAATAAATTGAATGGCCATGGCTGCCAATAAGATACCCATCAGCCGCGCCATGATTTGAATACCGCCAGACCCCAGCACGGTCTTTAACCGCTGCACGGCCTTCATGCACACATAGGATGCAATAACTGCCAGCGCCATCGCGGCATAGACTTGCAACTGGTCAAACCATGCATGCGATTTATTGGTAAGCAGGATAATCGCCGTGATACAGCCAGGGCCAGAAAGCAGCGGAATGGCAAGCGGGAATACCGCAATATCCCCGCGATCGGAATAGACCGAACCATCCTTTTGAATATTTTGCTGGTCATGGTCACCCATCAGCATGCGAAAAGCCGTGACAAATAACAACAATCCGCCGGCGATGCGGAACGCATCCAGCGTGATGCCCAGCATCGAAAGCACAACAGAACCCATGACACCAAAAAACAACAATACGCCCGCACCAACCATGCAGGATTTTTTGGCAATCGCTTCGGCTTCGCTATGGGCAAGGCTGGCCGTCAACGCGCCATAGACCGCCGCAGTGCCCAGCGGGTCGATGATCACGGTAAGAGTTACTAGCGCGGAGAGGAAGGTTTCCATGGCTTGGATTGTAGTCCAAGACGCTTAAGAATTGTATTAATTTTTCGTTTTGCAATATCGGTTGTTACGTTCTCCAACATCGCATTGAGGGATTCTTCACTATGTTTGGGCGGCATCATGGGGTAGCCGATAACTTTCCCGCGGCGCAACTGTTTGACCGCACGCGGAACATTGGCATGGATCTTAATGGTGCAACCATCAATATCATCGATCAACGCATCAGGCGACAAACACACCAATTCCGGTAATTCGGTGTGTTCCGTATCGCGCCAGCTTCTATGTCCGCGATATGCTGTTGCACCACTGCAATACAATCCAAGATCCTGATTGATTTCAAACGCCACATCGCGAATGCGCGTACCTTTGTTGAATTCAAGGATCTCGCCATCGGGCGTGAACAGATACGCCTTGCTGCGGGCGGTAACTTGGGTTTGCGCATTTTCCCATGCCGCTTCGCCGCGAATGGTTTCCGATTTAAACCGGTTATGCGCCCACTTGCCGTATTCCGCTTCGAAATGCACCGTTGGCGTGCGGAAGATCACTTCAATCGGCACGTCCAATTCATCAATACCTAATTCGGGCAGCGATACTTTTTTGGAAAGACCTACATGCAAACTGCGGTAAGAGCGCCGCCCGCGTGGCTTTTCAAAATAGTTTTTGCGGCGCGCAGGCAATACAGAATAGCCCAGCCTGCTTAGCGGCAATCCTTGTGTGCAACCCATGGTCAAGAATTCCGCGCCCATCACGCAAGCGTGTTTATGTGCATGCCACGGCTTGTGCGGTTCATCGACGATCAACCCTTTTTCAATCAGCGGCTTTTCGTCCATAATCACTGCGAATGCAAATAGATCATATACCTCCTTCAACACCTCCTGAAGCAAAATGCGTAAACGCGCCGTGGGGTCATTGCCGATTTGCAATGCATGTTTTTTGAAAAAATCTTCCGGATCAATTCCATCGCCGATCAATTTCGTACATATCGATACAACTGATTTTTTAAGTCGCTCTTTTATGTAAAATCCGCCTTCAACATCCTCAAGGCTGAATTTACGCTCAAGCCCGGTGCTCGGCCCTGCCAAATGGGTGCTGAGATAATCAATCACGTCGTTTAGCGGATTGCCGTCTTTGCCCACGGCATTTGCCAGAATCTCCAGGGATTGCTCGATTGCCTTATACGTTTCAGGATAGAATGTACGATAGTACAAATTTCCAAAGTCATAATAAAAACGGCGAAGCCCGTGATTATTTGCCATCTGCGCATGCACGTACCAGCTTTCTTTAATGCGTGCCTTATCTATGTCGCTTGCATGATCTGGATCAATGTCCTGTAACAATACCCACCGGTCTGCAATGCGTATCGCCTGGCTGGATGGCACAGGATTACGGCTATCAACATAGCGCACAAAAATACTGGTTTGTTTTTCTTCCAGCGTTTGTTGCGGTTTGGCCTTTGCACCGGGGTTGATTTTCTTCTCTTGGCGAATAGCAGCAAAATGCGCTTTGCGTGCTTCGTTGCTTGCATCGAATTTTTGTTGCAATTTTCGGCTGACTTTCGGCATATCCGTATAGGCTTCTTGCAAAGCAAAACGGACCATGCGCTGAACATCTGCATTGTACTTCAATGCGATGTCTTCCAGTTTTTTCAGATACGCATCTTCGGAAAGCAGTTCTTTTTTAACGCGGCTGTAAATCAGGCTGGCGATAATGATTTCCAGACTTTGTTTTTCTTCAATTAAAATTCCTGCGACCTTGAAGGGGTCACTGAACAAGCGGTTACTTACTACATCTGTGACGGGAAATTGCACCGCTTCATTGATTGCATTCCTAAGCCATGCTTGCTGCCGTGGTGAAAGCTCGCCCGCATAGGACACAATGCCATCATGCAGCGTTTTATATATGCTTTTTTCATCCAAGGGATAGAGAGCCATACCCTTAGCTTACACACAAAACCAGCAAATAAAAAAACCCCGCATTTTGCGGGGTTTTAACTTGGTTAAAACGTCGTGGTGTGACGCTTGACCTTATTCCTTAAGATCATCGGGTGATGCGTCTTCGAATTGAACTTCGTTCAATTCTTCATCGGCTGCGCCTTCTTCATCATCTTCTTCATCTTCATCAGCGCCAGCCATGCCTTCGGCCATTGCTGCGGCAGCGGTTGCCCATTTTTGTTCTTCCGCCATCAATTCCTTTAGTTCTTCTTCGCTGCTGTCACTGTCAACGCGGCGTTGGTAACCTTTCACAAGGCTTTCCTTCATGCCCTCAAGGCTGAGTTTTTCTTCAGCAATCTCGCGAAGCGCTACCACCGGATTTTTATCGCGGTCGCGGTCAACGTGCAGCGCTGCGCCAGATGCGATTTCGCGTGCGCGCTGTCCAGCCATCATCACCAATTCAAAACGATTAGGAACAAGTAAAATGCAATCTTCAACGGTAACGCGTGCCATCGGGCGACATCCTGTAATATGAAGTGGTTATTAAGGGTTTTGATAATGACCAGAATGGTTTTTGTAAACAACTAATTCAATGGGGCGGGTTTAGGGCAGCTTGCGCTTCATTAAAAAACAGGGTAATGCTATGAACAGATTGGGTTTTCGGAAATAAAAATCAAAAAAAGTAAATATCCGGATAAATAAGAAATTTGGGATTTTAGGAGATACTGCCATGCTGTTTTACAAAGAAGAGCGCTGCGCCCTGTTTATTGATGGCGCGAATTTATACGCTGCCGCCCGTGGCCTTGGATTTGATATCGACTATCGCAGATTGCTGGAGGTATTCGCGCAGCGCGGCCGCCTGATCCGTGCATTCTATTATACCGCATTAGTGGAAGACCAAGAATACTCCCCCATCCGCCCACTGGTCGATTGGCTGGATTACAACGGCTATTCCATGGTTACCAAACCAACCAAAGAATACACCGATGCATTTGGTCGCCGCAAAATCAAAGGCAATATGGATATCGAGCTGGCGATTGACGTTCTGGAAATGGCCGAAAAGGTCGATCACATCATCATCTTCTCCGGCGATGGCGACTTCCGCCGTTTGGTTGAAGCATGCCAACGCAAGGGTGTGCGCGTCAGCGTTGTATCGACCATGCGTTCATCCCCGCCCATGGTGGCCGATGAGTTGCGCCGCGCAGCCGATAACTTCATTGAACTGGCTGAGCTTGCAAATTTAATCGCACGCGCTGGCGGTCAGAACGCAGCAGCCGGTCCGCAACCGCACGGTTCACGTAATGACCAACCATCGCGCGAACCATCCCCCATCCTTGATGACCTTGATGAAGATGGCGATGAAGCTGCGCCAGATAATTCGCAGGTTGCGTAAAAGCTGTGGGCGCGCCGCCTCGCACGTTTAATCTTCTTTTTGTTGTTCACCGCTATCCACCATATCCTGGCGGGAGTGAATATTATGTGCGCGATATGGCGGAAGCTGCCGTCGCGGCAGGGCATAACGCATCGGTTCTTGCTGGCCAACATGAAGGCGACCGCGGCGGCGTGCATGTCACCAGCGATGGCCAGATCCTCACCCAGAAATTCGATTTGATTATCGTGCATGGCGCGGATGTCGCGGTGCAGGATTTTGTATTGAAAAACGCCGCAAAAATTCCATCACCCATCCTGTATATGCTTATTCTGCCATCCGAAACACCAGTTGCACTTGAAGCATTACACGGTGCGCGTTGGCTGGGGTGCTCAACGCCTGCTGATTGGGCACATGTTGAAAAACACAATGTCGCACATAAAGCGGTGGAAGTGCGCCATGGCATCCGTGCGGACGTATCCTTGGGCCGCGAAGGGTTCCGTGCTGCGCATGCTATCACCACGCCAAAAATGTTTCTGTCGTGCGGCGGATATTGGCCACACAAAAAAATGCGCGAGTTGGTGGAGGTATTCAATCAGACAGGCGTAAGCGATACCACCTTGGTGCTCACGGGCTATGATAACCGTGCGGGTGCAATGCCTGCCGCATCCCAATTCGTCAAACCGCTTTTACTGGATGATAAGCAAACCGTGATGGATGCGATGTGTGAAGCGGACCTCCTCATCCTCCATTCCGAAAAGGAGGGGTTCGGATTGGTATTGCTGGAAGCAATGCTGAATGAAACCCCGTGGGCGGCGCGGCGGATTGCGGGCGCGGAATTGATGCAACAATACGGCTTTACCTATACCGATGATGCCGAATTACTGCATTTTATGCGCGACTTTAAGCACCCGAATAAAAACTGGCCGGGTCAGATTAAAAAGGCATATGATTACGTTACATCCAATCACCTCATCGAACACACGCTTTCCGATATCCTAAAAGTTATTCAATGATCATCGATCTTGGCTCAGGCCCCCATCCCAAACCCGATGCAAATATCTGCGTTGATTTTCATCCGTGGCCGCGCGTGAATGTGCAGCATGATCTGCGCAAACTCCCCTATCCTTTCCCGGATGATATGGCGACCAAAATTTACTTCGGCGATGTGATTGAACACCTTGATAAATTCATCGCGCCTGCCGTGCTGAAAGACATCCTGCGCATTTTGAAACCGGGCGGTGTTTTGGACATCACCTGCCCTGATGCACGCTGGATCTGTGAACGCGTCGCCAAGAATGATTGGGCCGAACACGCCA
This sequence comes from Alphaproteobacteria bacterium, assembly GCA_033762625.1. Taxonomy (NCBI): domain Bacteria; kingdom Pseudomonadati; phylum Pseudomonadota; class Alphaproteobacteria; species Alphaproteobacteria bacterium. The sequence goes on along the minus strand of JANRLI010000005.1, from coordinate 60,699 downwards.
ATGTGCCGTGGCTGAACCCTACCGGTGATGCCTTTGAAGACGCCATGTCTTACTTGTTCGGCGGCTGGATGACCGAAAGCGAATATAAAATCCCCGGCATGGGGCATATCAACGGCTTTGATGAAACCAAGCTAAAACGCATGTTACTCGAAGCCGGTTTCAAAACAGCCGACCGCGTGGATGACACGCGCAACCCCGTTCCTGCACGCAATTCCATCCTTCGTATGTTGGCGGTAAAATGAGATACACGTTCTATCAAACCCCTAGCCTTGGTCACGAGCGGTTGCGCGAAGCGCAGAGCGAGTGTTCACGCGTAATAACCTTATCCAACGCATGGACAACATCACTATGATGCAAGACTTGGTTATCGGTTCCATCACCGGCTATGATTTCGAAGCGATAAAGCCATGGGTCGTGTCACTGGAACGCTCTGGCTTTTCCGGTATGAAAGCGATGCTGTGCTATAACATCAAACAATCGGTAATCAACGAACTGGCATCGCGCGGTTTCACGATTTTCGCCTTTGAACAAAATGCCGAAGGCGTGGTTTACACCAAACCGTTCAACATTGTGGTTGAACGCTTCATGCATATGTGGCTGTTCCTGCAAGGCGCGAAGGAAAAATATAATCTGCGTTATGTCATTGCGCCCGATGTGCGCGATGTGTTGTTCCAAACAAACCCCAGCACATGGATCGAACAAAATATCGGCAATAAAAAGATCATCGCGCCGCAGGAATCCATCGCGTATGAGCATGAAAAATGGGGCAAACAGAACCTGCTGCAAAGCTATGGCGGCGATATTTATTCGGCTTTTTGTAAAAACACCATCATCAATGCCGGCACCATCGCGGGCGAGATTGACACGATGGTCGATCTGTTCCTCACCGTTTATCTGGCATCCAAAGCGGGGCAATCCATCAATCCTGATCAGGCCGCGCTGAACATCATTCTAAATACCAAAGCCTACCGCGACATTACCTACTTCGCGCCCGCCAATGCGGGCTGGGCATGTCAATTGGGCGTTACCGCTGACCCTGTAAAACTGGGCGGGTATAAACCCCACCTCACCGAAGCCGAACCTGTTTTTGATGGCAACACGGTGCGCACACCATCGGGTGCGCCTTTCACCTTGGTGCATCAATATGACCGCGTGCCTGCTTGGCGTGATGCATTATTGAAAAAATACGGAAGCTGACATGCCCCAATTCTCCGCCGTCATCTGCACCTATAACCGCTATGATGTCTTGCCGCGCGCGATCGAAAGTTTACAAAAACAAACCCTGCCCTCATCCGAATTCGATATCTGGGTAATCGATAATTCGCCAGCAACGCCCGAACGTCAGGCATCATCCGACCGTTGGGGCAAAACCGCTGGCCTAACCTACGCAACCGTTGACCGCGCGGGGTTATCCAACGCACGCAATCTTGCTGCACAACACGCGCAAGGTGAATTCATTTTCTATCTGGATGATGATGCAGTCGCCGCACCCGCATTACTCGCTGAATACAAAAAAGCATTTGAACAATTGGGTTCATCCTGCGCCGTCATCGGCGGGAAGGTTGTGCCGGATTATGCCATTCCAAAGCCTGTATGGCTGGATGACCGTTTACTGACCTACTTATCGCTTTGTGATTTTGGCGACACCACTAAATTGCTGACCGGAAGTGATGAACCTGTTGGCGCCAATATCGCATTCCGCAAATCTGCGCTTGTGCAAAGTGGCGGGTTCAACCCCGCATTGGGTCGCACCGGTTTGGAAGTTCACAGTTTATTATCCGGAGAGGAATCCGATTGCCTGCGCCGCATCAAATCACTCAGTCAAAACGGGGTGGGGCACAACGTGGGCTACGCGCCACTGGCACAGGCGACCCATTCCATTCCCGCATCACGCCTCACCCATGCATGGTTTCGAAAACGCAGCGCATGGCAAGCCACATCCGACCAGATGCTGTACACGCTGAATGACAACGCCGTGGGCGTGTTCAAGAACGCGATCGCGCATTACATCAAACAGGTCCCGCCTGAACACGCCGCCACCATGGGCTTTAACTGGGATACGCAGGACCCTGAACTGTTCTTTCGCCAGATCAATGCGATTGGCATGTTCACGCGGTTGATGCTGGCCCATGGTGGATAAGTCGAAGCAGCTAAAAGAGTCTGTTTTCAGCTCAAATCTTTACCATCCGTTAACCATGTTTTTTATGCTTGGGTTAACGGGTGCTGACTATACTGAACGCTTACTAACCAATTTTTGATCAGCCAATTTTTTAAAGCCACACTTTTTTATAAAGATTGCAATTATGGGATCTGGCATTACTGGTTCATACGAAACGGTTGGCGTTGTACAAGTTTCGAAAATCGAAGGCACACCTAACAGTATTGCCAAGCCCAATGTGCGCTTTGACATTATGCAAGGTCATTTGCATGGCGTTGCCGAAGACAAGGTTGGCCAAAGCCTTGAGAACAAGATTTTCAAAGACCGCTGCCCGCTCAACGGCGTGGAACTCACCCAAATTGGTCAGGAATTCGGCATCAACTTTGCGGTGAATGCCAATCCGCGCGAAGGCTTCCGCCTACGCATCTGCGATGGCAAGGAAGCAGCGGACGAACTGACCCAATACCAGATTATGAAGGGTGGCTATGACGGCCGCAAAAAAGTGCTGACCGAAATCCAGCGCAGCCATGTGCCCGAGCTTGATAACCCGTTTGTCAGCATGGATATGTACATGCGTGAAGAATCCGTGGAACGCCTGCTGGGGCCTCTCCCCAGCAATCTTCGCGAAGGCACGCTGGATAAATGGCGTGAAATGGGTTGGCGCAGTGAAGCCCAGCGTATCATCAAAAACATCAATGGCTATAACCCCATTCATAACGAAATTTGCCGTATTACTAAAAAATACGTCGCACGCGAATTAACCGAGGAAGAAGCGCAATGGCATCCCAAAGATCCAGACCAGCACTTGTTCCATGAAGATGAAATTTATGAAGTGCACGTGACCAAGGTCGCGATGCTGCCAAAAATCCGCTATCTTGGCGGTCTTTTATCCACGCTTGCGCAAATCCGCGCCGCGCTGGACATCAAGAACTAAACTCACAATATGACCGTCATTGCGAGGAGGGCATTAGCCCGACGCGGCAATCTATCTTTCCAGCCCGCGATCAAGGCCTCTGCTTCGTTGCGCTTGCTGAGATCTCTGCGCTTCACGCTGACGGTTGTTCTCATATGCTCTGGCATAATGAGGATATTGCTCAATAAATGCCTTAAACGCGTTACTGAATTCGGTACTCCGTTCAATATCCAATCGCCCTAGCATATTTAAATGCTCATGCGTAAGCTCAACACCCAGCAATTCTGCGCATGCCATGACCCGAACAACAAAATCTTTATCATTTGAAATCACATGTGCCTTGAAATTCCAGTTGTCACGAGCATGCTCGATGCCTTTCATGATTACTTCATTACTTGGTTTGCCTCCAAAAATAATACTATTGGAAGTAATGGTTACAGAAGCGCCATGGCTATAGGTGTATACGATTTGGTCTTTATAAACTTTCTTGTTTTCATAAACATGATCATCCCACTGACGTTCGATGGACGATCTCTGGTAGTCAGAAAAGTCTCTTGCCGGATGATGGCTACGAAAAACCGTTTTATCGCTTGGCCATGCGGTTCCCTGGGAAATCGCTGAATCTTCTCTCACCTTGACTCGGATATGTTCACCATGACCATCTGGTTTTGGAGGCTTGTATGTTGACACGGCAACCACAAATGCCGCATGAAGCCGTGCATCATCCTTGAGGGCATCTTCAATATCGTGCAGATTGCTTATATTTTTTTGTAGAACATCGTGCACAAGCGCCGTTATGTGTTTTTCTGTTATACCGGCGCGCAGGGCAGGTTTATCTTTCAGGATGGGTAGAAGCTCTTGGATGCTTTTTATTTTGAACCTGTCATCTTCTTCATCAAGATATCGTGTTACATCCGATGCCACCACAATTTTTGCCAACTGCCGTACTTTATCGGTGCCTTTAACAAAGGCACCTAAATTCCCGTGACGTCCGGTGCTGGCTTCATCCATATCGCATCTAAGGCCAACAAAAAATGCATCAGATAGTTCTTTGTCGTGCTCAGTGAGCTTCTCTAAAGTGTCTACTTTTAGTGGATCGCGCTCTTCAAGTATTATACCTCCGTATCTGACGGCGAAAGAGACGCCAAGCCTTCTGGAACTTTCTTTTATCGCCTGAGTGAGTGCAGTTTTAAATTTTGGGTTATCTTTAAATTCTTGAAAAACTCTGGTAAATATTGCCTCATCGCTTATAAGACGTGGCAATACCGTGGCAACTTGGATAGGTTCTATGCCGATACTCAACTCGGGCGCATCGCGCAGCGCAGTCAATAAATTAGAAAACTCTTCATATTCACCAGACCGAATAATTCGGTCAGCGGCATTAGTGACATCACTGACATTAAAAATCGTCGCGTTATAAATTGGCGTTGGCATATCTTTTTTCCATCATAAAGATAGCCAGTTTAACAAATTGTCCTGAAACTCCTGAAGAGAATATTACTTTCATCAAAAAATCGCATTTTTGGAATAAAAATAACTATGATTTCAATTTCTTAAACTATACGCAACAATGCGTCACTATTTTAATGCGCAGAGGTTTGTTCAGATGGCGGCGCTACTGCTGCATTACGCGCGGCGGCTTCGGCTAGCAATTCGGCTTCGATATCACGCTCTGGATGCAACTCCTTGCGGCGCTGTACTGCTGCGCGGGCGGCTTCACGCATAAGACTTTGCGCAGCAGCCCTTGCTTCCGGCGTAATTTCTTCACCCGCAAGCATACGGGCAATTTCATCAAAGCGTTCTTCTTCGCTAAGCATAAGCACGTTCGATGTCGTCGTCTTGTTATCGGCGGTTTTTTCAACTTTCAGATGCTGCTCGCCTCTGGCTGCAACCTGCGGGCTGTGGGTAATCACAAACACCTGTGTCTGGTCGGAAAGCCGCGCCAAGCGTTCACCCACGGCAGACGCGGTCGGACCACCAAGCCCCGTATCGATTTCGTCGAAGATAAGTGTTTCGGTCGATTGCACACGTTGCACAATCACTTTAAGGGCAAGAATCATACGTGCCAACTCACCGCCCGATGCGGTTTTGGCAATGGTAGTAAACGGCATACCGGGGTTGATACGCGCAGTGAATAATACTTCGTTCATACCCAGATGCGACCAACGGTTGCTCGGCAGTTCGCTGACCTCCACGATGAATTGCGCGCGGGTTAATTTAAGCGGCGGCATTTCCGCTGTAATTTGTTCGCTTAAATCCTTGGCAGAATGTTTACGTGCTTCGGATAATGCTTGCGCTTTGCGGGCATATTCACCCTTGGCCACCATCACCTTGTCTTCCAATTCCTTGATGAATTCGGGCGCTTTCAAAATACGCTGCAATTTTGCATCCAGACGAATAAGCAAATCGGGTAATTCATTTCCTGCCACTTCATGCTTTTCGGCAATCGCATCGAATTTGTTCAAACGGTCTTCAACCTTGTGCATATGCTCAGCATCGAATTCAAACTTTGGCATAACGACCAGTAATTCATCCGAAGCGGCATGGCACGATGCCAAACAGGCCGACATATGCTTGACCAGATTTTCCAAAACTTCGGGATCCAAATTCTTTTGCTTTTCCAATACGCGGTTGGCCGAAACCAGCAAGCGCTGCGCGCCGGTACCGGCCACCAATTGCGACTGGATGGATTGCAACATTTCATTGATGGTGCGAATGCGCACCAATTCGTTATATTCGGCGTCCATTTTTTCAAATTCGCCGGGCGCGGCGCGCAGCGCCTTCAATTCGGCCACCGCTTTGCTCAGAAACTCACGCTCCGCAGCAGAATTGGCCATGAATTTACGTTCATCATCCAATGCTTTTTCAAAGCCTTTTAGATCCCACCATGCTTTAGCGGTCTGCTCCAGCAGCACGCGGTAACCGCCCACCAAATCAAGCAGCTCAAGTTGCTTATTCGGATCCAGAATGGATTGATTGGCGAACTGGCCGTGAATTTCACACAGCTGGTAGCCAACATCTTTCATAATCTCGATGGGAACCGGCTTGCCGTTTACCAGCGTGTCATTGCGTCCCTCGCGATCAAGGATGCGTTCGATGACAATGTCGCTTTTTATTTCGATGTCATAGGGTGTCAGGCTCTTCCAGACCGGATGCTTGGTGCTGGCTTCGAATTGCGCGCGCACAAAACTGTCTTTGGAACCTGCACGGATTAAATCGGCTTCGCCCACATCGCCCAAAATCAGGCCAAGCGCATCCAGCAAAATCGATTTACCGGCACCGGTTTCACCGGTCAGCACCGTGATCCCGGGCTTAAAGGTAAGCGCCAGATCTTCTATAATAATGAACTCGTGAATGTTGAGGGACTTCAACATGGCTTATTAAACACTCAAAGCAGTGCGGATTTAAGGACGTGGTTTTCAACCCCTCATATCCTCTAAGATATTGATTAAAAATGGAATAATGGCCTTTCCCATGCCATTTCCGTAACCACTTGTTTATGAATAATTGTGGTTTTCTGCCCCTTGTTTTGAAGTGTTAACAATAAAACAGCTGTTGCGCTGGCCTTGGCCCATTTGCTAGAACCACCGCTTCCAAAGTGCTGCGGGCCAGTAAGGGCTGCCTGCCACTTCATGACAACCTCAACTACGGAGATGAAAATGCCCAAGATCAAAACCCATTCGGGTGCCAAAAAGCGTTTTAAAGTAACCGCTTCCGGCAAAGTTAAATCCGGCTACGCCGGTAAACGCCATGGTTTGCGTAAACGCACACAAAAAATGAAACGTAATGCGCGCGGCATGAAGGTGCTGTTCAAGACGGATGGTGACAACATCATCAAGCATTACCTGCGCAACGCTTAATCAAATTTTTTAAGGAGATATACTATGGCAAGAGTTAAACGCGGGGTCACAACCCACGCACGTCACAAAAAAATTATCGATATGGCAAAGGGCTATCGTGGCCGTGCTTCAACCTGCTTTCGCGTAGCGATTGAAAAGGTTGAAAAGGCACTGCGTTATGCATACCGCGATCGCCGCACCAACAAGCGCAACTTCCGCAAATTGTGGATCGTGCGTATCAATGCTGGCGCACGCGCGAACGGTACCACCTATGGTCGCCTCATCAATGGCCTCAACCTTGCGGGCATCAAGCTGAACCGCAAGATGCTTGCTGAATTGGCAGCCAAAGAACCTGCAAACTTCGCGGCCGTATGCGAACAAGCAAAAGCTGCATTGGCCGCTAAGCCAGCTGCTAAAAAGAAAGCCGCTTAAGGTCAAACCTTACCGCCCGAGCGGTTGCGCCGATTGCAGGGCCGATTGTGCGAAGCACAGAGGCTTCGCACAATATGGCGCAGAGCGAATGGCGAATAAACGTATTAAGGGGCAAAGAGATAATTCTTTTTGCCCCTTATTTTTTTGCTCAATTTCTCCCATAGTACGTCCATGACAAACCTATCTGCCCTAAAACAAGAATGCACCGCCGCTGTGGAAGCCGCGAATGATGTCACGGCCCTTGAAGAAGTACGCGTGAACACGCTGGGCAAAAAGGGCCGTCTGACGGAAGTTTTAAAAACCCTTGGCACGCTGCCCGCCGACCAACGCAAGGAATTCGGTGCACAAGTGAATGTGATCAAGGAAGAAATCACCGCATTGCTGGAGGCACGCCGCGCAGTTTTAAATGCCAAAGCCTTGGATGCAAAACTGGCAAATGAAAAAGTGGATATCACTTTGCCCGTACGCGCGGAAGTAAAAGGCGCCATCCACCCTATCAGCCAAACCATCGAAGAAATCTCCACCATCTTTGCCGATATGGGCTTTTCAATCGCCGAAGGCCCCGATGTGGAAAGTGACTTTTATAACTTCACCGCACTGAATATGCCGCCATGGCATCCCGCCCGCCAAATGCAGGATAGTTTTTATCTGGCTGATGATTCTGTGGGCGCAGCCCATCGCCCGAGCGGTTGTTCCGCGCCAGCGGAACAGAGCGAATGGCGCAGCGAAGCCAAAGGCGAGCCGCTTGTATTGCGTACACAGACTTCACCGGTGCAAGTGCGCACCATGTTGTCCACCAAACCGCCCATCCGCATCATCGCGCCGGGCCGCACGTTCCGCTGCGATTACGATCAAACCCATGCGCCGATGTTCCATCAGGTCGAAGGGTTATTGATTGATGAAGCAACCCATATGGGTCATTTAAAAGGCGCGCTGATGGATTTCCTGCGCACCTTCTTCCGTGCGCCGAATTTGAACGTGCGTTTCCGCCCATCCTATTTCCCGTTCACCGAACCCAGCGCGGAAGTGGATATCGGCTGTTCCCGCAAGAACGGTGAATTGAAAATCGGCGAAGGGGACGACTGGCTGGAAGTTTTGGGTTGCGGCATGGTGCATCCAAATGTTTTGGAAAACTGCAAGATCGACAGCACCAAGTACCAAGGCTTCGCATTCGGCATGGGCGTTGAACGCTTGGCGATGCTTAAATACGGCATCCCTGATTTGCGTACTTTCTTTGAATCCGATCTACGCTGGCTGCGCCATTATGGTTTTGCTGCACTGGATATCCCAAATCTGGCCCGTGGGGGTTAACCATGCCATCTGTCCAAGAACAGCTTGAAACACTACAACACGTTCAAGATGCCGCTATTCATGCCGTGCAACCCAAAGTCACGCTTCCTGAACATCTCAGCACCCTTCCCGAAGCCGAAGGCGATACGCTCGTCATTTGCGTGGGCAAGGCCGCGGAAGAAATGGCTATTCAGGCTGAAAAAAAACTGATTGAGCAATTAGGCCCAAATGGCTTTTCCGGCATCGTTGTCACCAAAAAGGGCAACCTTGCCAATACGCGCGTATTAACAGCGATTACTGCGGCGCACCCTGATCCCGATAACACCAGTGTTGCAGCGGCAGACGCGATCATCGCCGCGGTTGAAAAACTGAAAGCCAACGGCAAACGCGGCAATCGCATTTTAATGTTCATGTCGGGCGGTGCTTCCGCACTTATTTTCAAACCTGAACAAGGCTTATCACGAGAAGCAGCCTTTGCTGCGGCAAAAACCCTGGTCAATAGCGGCCTTGATATCGTGGATATGAATATCGTGCGCCGCGTGCTATCGCAACTTCCCGGTGGCGGTCTTGCTGCGCTAGCTGGGCCGGAAATTGAAATGCGCACCTATGCTGTATCCGATGTGCCGCCTTCCGCGGATGGCCGCGATCCGCTTGAAGTGATTGGTTCCGGCCCCAGCGTGCCTAACCCCACCGGTTATGCCGAAGCCAGAGCCGCGATTGCAAAAGCAAAATATCCCTTCCCCGATGAAGTGGTCGCATTCCTTGGCAATGAAACCGCGCCGGTCATTGATGCATCACACCCAACCTTCGCCGCAGGGAACAAAGATTTTACACGCGTCATTGCCAATAACCGCATGGCGATCAATGCGGCCGCAACCTATGCGCGTGAACACGGCTTTGTGCCGATTGTCCTGCCCGATTGGGTCAGCGGTGATGCCGCGCAAGCTGCCAAACAATTCGCCGAAGTCGCGCTCACCCTCACCCGCACCGGCTTTTATGATAATGTCGATTATCGCGGTAAACGCGTCATGCTGTTTGCGGGCGGCGAACCCACGGTCAAAGCGCCCGAAGGCTTTGATGGTGATGGCGGCCGTGCCAACCACATGGCCTTGCAGTTCGCACTAACCATGCACAATGAATTACCCAAGGATAAAATCGGTGTGGGCAACTTTTTTGCAACCGATGGCGGCGATGGGCGCGGCGATCAAAGCGGCGCAACCACCGATCCCGATACCATCACGCGCGGCCTTGCCCAGGGGCTCGATGCGGCACAACACATTACCGATTGCCGCGCGGTTTATTATCTTCGCGCTACGCGCAACACCAAACCATCTTTCATCAGCGGCACGAATGTATGCGATGCCGCGGTTTATATCCCTGTCATTCCACCGGCACCTTAAGCATAAAGACATAACATGAAATTCACCCTTTCCTGGCTCAAAACCCATCTGGATACATCGGTTAGCGTCGATGCGCTTTCCGCCAAGCTGACCGATATCGGCTTGGAAGTGGAAGGCGTGCATAATCCCGGGCAAGCGCTTGCGCCATTCGTGATTGCGCAAATTGTAACAGCCGAACAACACCCCAATGCAGATCGCCTGCGTGTATGTCAGGTAAATATTGGCAAAGAAACCGTGCAGGTCGTGTGCGGAGCGCCCAATGCGCGTGCCGGTTTGAAAACCGTGTTCGGTGCACCCGGCACCTTTGTGCCCGGCGCGAATATCACGCTGAAGATCTCCAAGATCCGTGATGTAGAATCCCGCGGTATGTTGTGTTCCGGAAAAGAATTACAACTTAGCGCTGAATCCGACGGGATTATGGAATTGCCAGCAGATGCACCGGTGGGCGGTTCATTTGTAGATTACGCAGGGCTAAATGACCCGCAATTCGAGATCAAACTCACCCCCAACCGCGCCGATTGCAATGGCGTGCGCGGCATTGCGCGTGATGCAGCAGCGGCGGGTTTGGGCACACTGAAACCCCTTGCTATTAAACAGCAAAAGCCAACATTCAAAAGCGCGATCGGCGTGAATTTAGCCTTATCGGATAAGGATAAAGTTGCCTGCCCGCTCTTCATCGGCCGCATGATAAAGGGTGTAAAGAACGGCCCATCACCCAAATGGCTGCAAGACCGTTTGACATCCATCGGCCTAAAACCGATTTCCGCATTGGTGGATATCACCAATTTCATGGCGTTCGATCATGCGCGCCCGCTGCACGTGTTCGATGCATCCAAATTAAAAGGCAATATTCAGGTGCGCGTTGCCAAGGCCGGTGAAAAGATCACCGCGCTGAATGAAAAAGAATATACGCTTGATGAAACCATCACCGTCATTGCCGATGATGAAAAGGCACATGCCATCGCCGGTATCATGGGCGGTTTGGAAAGCGGATGCAGTGATGCGACCACCGATGTGTTTTTGGAATGCGCCTATTTTGACCCCGCACGTACAACATTGGCAGGCCGCAAACTGGGTATTATTTCCGATGCACGTTACCGCTTTGAACGCGGCGTGGATATTGGCTTTATGCGCGATGCCACGGAACTAGCCACACAGCTTATTATTGAATGCTGCGGCGGCCCAGAAAATGTAACGGTGAGCGAATTGGTGATTGCGGGCAATGAAGCCGCGCCAAAACGCGCAACTACCTTGCGCCCTGACCGCTGCAAAACATTGGGCGGGCTGGACGTACCTGTTGCGGAGCAAAAGCAAATCTTACAAGCGCTAGGCTGCACTGTGAACAGTGTATCAGGCATCATTGATGTGGCCTTCCCCAGCTGGCGTCCTGATTTGAGCATGGAAGCCGATTGCGTTGAGGAAATTTTACGTATCAAAGGCTATTCGAATATCCCCGCGACATCACTTGTGCGGCCATCCTCGCTCACGGTTTCTGCATTTTCTGCACCACAGAAAAAAGCGGCGATGATGCGCCGCGCACTCGCCGCGCGCGGTTTACTTGAAACCGTTACATGGTCATTCATGCCCTCGGTAGTTGCACAACAATTTATTAGTATTCACCCTAGCTTAGTAATTAAAAATCCAATCAATGTTGAACTAGACGTTTTACGTTCTACAATTTTGCCTAACTTAATTGCCTCAGCAGAACGCAACTCATACAGAGGCTTTAACGATGTTGCCTTGTTTGAAATTGGCCCTATTTATAAATCCGCCAAGGCTGAAGGCCAGCAACTCTGCGCTGCTATAGTACGAATGGGCAATATGCCACGCAGCTGGAATGTAAAGGAACGTGCCGTTGATGTGTTCGATGCAAAAGCCGATGCGTTGGCAGCATTAGAAGCGGTAAAAGCCCCGACAGGTAATTTGCAGATAGAACCGTTCAGCGCAGGGCCGGTTGCGCCGCAAGGCGCAGAGGCATCGCGCCAACAATATTTCCATCCGGGTCGCTCGGGCGTGCTTCGCCTTGGCCCATCGGTACTCGCACATTTTGGCGAAATCCACCCAAGACTTTTAAAACTATTTGGCATCCCTCATCCCTTAGTGAGCGTTGAAGTATTCCTTGATGCACTGCCCGCGATTAAGGATACGGGTCCTGCCAAACCACTAGCTGACCTTCCTGATTTACAAGCCGTGCAACGTGACTATGCGTTCATTTTGGCGCGTGATGTGGCTGCAGATAAACTCATCAAAGCCATCCGCGCTGCGGATAAGGATTTGATTGCGAATGTTGAATTATTCGATGTCTACGAAGGCAAGGGCGTACAGGAAGGCCATAAATCATTGGCGGTTTCGGTAACGCTGCAGCCACGCGGCAAAACCCTGACCGATGCGGATTTGGATGCATTCTCCGCCAAGGTTATTGCCGCCGCACAAAAGATCGGCGCAAGCTTACGCAGCTAATTCGGCAGCGTTCGCCTTATCCGCGGTTGGATAATCCGTATATCCTTTTTCGCCGCCGCCATAGAATGTGGCGCGGTTGTATTTATTGAGCGGGACTCCCGCCTTGATACGCTCCGCCAGATCCGGCGTGGAGATATAATACCGCCCGAATGCCACCGCATCCGCATTGCCTTTTGCTACCACGTCCTTCGCACTTTCCGGTGTGTAACCGCCTGCGGAAATGAACGCGCCATTAAAATGTTTGCGGAAGATGGTCGATGTGCTGGGCGCGTTTTCCATCACGCTGTCACCGCCACCTGCACCCGTTGCACGCGGTTCAATCACATGCACGTAGGCAATCCCGCGCGCGCTGAGTTGTTGCAGAACATAGGTGTATAATTTTTCAGGGTTGCTATCGCTCATATCACCAAAGGTGCCATAGGGTGATAAACGCACGCCCACGCGGCCTTTACCCCACACGCCCACAACGGCATCGACCACTTCCAGCAATAAGCGCGCGCGGTTTTCAATGCTGCCACCGTAATTATCGGTGCGCTGGTTCGAACCATCTTCTAAAAATTCGTTCAGCAAATATCCATTCGCGCCGTGCACTTCCACGCCGTCAAACCCTGCATCCTTCGCGTTCTGCGCGGCCACTTGGTAATCATTCACAATGCCGGACAGTTCATTCGTTTCCAATGCACGCGGTACCATGATGGGCGTTGGCTTCCAATCGGCTGTATAGGTTCCGCTGTTTTTTGCAGCAATCGCTGATGGTGCAACCGGCAAACCGCCATTGGGTTGATGCGATGGATGCGAAATGCGCCCCACATGCCAAAGTTGCAATACGATCTTTCCATCTTTTTTATGCACGGCATCGGTCACTAATTTCCAGCCTGCTACCTGTTCTTTTGAATGAATGCCCGGTGTTGCGGGGTATCCTTGGCCCTGCTGGGTGATCTGCGTTGCTTCGGTGATAATGAGCCCCGCCCCTGCGCGCTGCGCATAATATTCGGCATTGAGTGCGTGGGGGATATTACCCGGTTGCTGGCTACGCATGCGCGTCAATGGTGCCATGATAATGCGGTTTTTGAGAGATATATCGCCAATCGAAAGCGGGTCAAACAGGCTGGTCATACAGGCATGCTCCTTGAAGGGTTAGAGCTTAGAGGTAAGTAACTTTTCGAAGTTATCAAGAGAACAAAACAGGGAAATACATATCAGAATTTCTATGGCGGCCAGCTGCATCAATTTCTAAAAGTAATATCACCAAGTTCAGCAGAGAAAATTGTACCCGGACAATCTTTATGCTCCATACCTGCAATCTGCGGAGCCAACCTACTCCAAGCTGCGGTCATGGGTTCTCCTGCATTCATGGCATTGAATAGTTTTTCAAAAAACCTCATAAAGACTGGACCATTACGATTTGTCGTCATCACAAGATTGGTCCTGCTATGCGGCCCTCTTTTACCTGTCTGAATGTAATGATTGCCGATATTTTCAGTAGCCACGATGGCAATCGAAGCAGCAGATGCATCAATGATTTCGCCTAAACTGGCAGATGTATTTTCAATTTTTCCGTCCGCACCAATTTTGCAATATAAAAACAAGACATTGCAGCGCGGTGGATAAACCGTACTTTTAAGAACTTTGCTGAAAATAGTTCCAAGGACTTTTTCATCGGCACTAATATTGGGATCACCGCACAGATCATAGATGCCTACAACCGGATTGCTAATGGCACCCGCGCTATTGATTGTTCCCGTGGTGACCGTAGATGCATTTTTATTTAGCCACTCTTTGGCTAAGGCCGAGAGATAAAAAAGGATGGTGAGGCTTATTCCAGCTATGCCAAATAAGATAACCGGATCTTTCATTGGCGATAACTCTGCTACTTCATTCATAAGCGGCTCCCTTGAATTTTGATATTATTCCCGTCCCTTGTTCTTCATCGCCCGCGCCGCTTCGCGTTTGCTATCACGTTCTTTTATCGCGGCGCGCTTGTCTTCTTTCTTGCGGCCTTTGGCAACGCCCAGCTCCAGCTTGGCTTTGCCCTTTTCATTGAAATAGATGGAAAGGGGTACCAGTGAAACCCCTTCACGTTGTACCGCGCCAATAAGTTTATTGCGCTGCGCCTTATGCATAAGCAATTTACGCGGATGGTTTGCTTCGTGTTGCAGATGCGCGCCGGCTTTTTTGTATTCGGCGAAATTGGCGTTAAACAAATAAATCTCGCCTTGCGCCGGGCCGGCATAGGCTTCGTTGATGCTGACGCCGCCGCCACGCAGCGTTTTTACTTCGGTGCCAGTCAGCACCATGCCCACTTCCAGCTTATCGGTAATGGCAAATTCAAATCGCGCCTTGCGGTTCTGCGCGACATATTTCTGGGCTTCGATACGGCTGTTCATTAAGCCGCTTTTGCAGAGGTAAGGCCAACTTGCTGCAATACCTGCGCTATTTGCGCCTTTACATTCTGCTGCAAGGGCACCATGGGCAGGCGCACTTCCTCGCTCATTAAGCCAAGCAGGCTGGCGGCATATTTCACCGGCACGGGGTTGGTATCAAGGAACATGGATTGATGCAGCGGCATTAATAGATCGCGCAATTCGTTAAAGCGTGGCATATCGCCAGCGCGCCACGCATCCTGCATTTCCACGCATAGGCGGGGCGCAATATTACCGCTCACCGAAATGCAGCCCACGCCGCCTTGTGCCAGATGCGCCGAAGCCAACATGTCATCGCCGCAGAATTGCTGGAACGCATCGCCACAATCAATACGGGTGCGCACGGGGCGGGTCAAATCGGCGGTCGCATCCTTAACCCCGATAATTCGGGGCAATTGTGACAGCCGCTGCATAGTTGGCGGTAAAATATCCACGACACAACGCGGCGGAATGTTGTAAAGCAATATGGGTAATTCGGTCGAATCATGCACCGCTTTGAAATGTTGGAACAACCCTTCTTGACTAGGCTTATTGTAATACGGCGTGACAATCAGCGCGCAATCCGCACCCAGCTTTTGCGCTTGGTTCGTGCGGCGAATGACATCGGCCGTATCGAACGAACCGGTTCCCATAATCACGGGCACACGGCGCGCATTGACCTGCACCGCAATTTCCAGCAAACGGTCTTGTTCGGCTTCGGACAAGGTCGGGCTTTCAGCGGTCGTGCCGCACACCACAAGACCGTTAACGCCTTCTTTAACTTGCCAATCTACAAAACGCTCGAACGCTTTTTCATCAACCTGTCCGCCGCGAAACGGGGTCACCAGCGCGGTCATCAATCCTTGCAGTCGCAACATATGAAACCTCTAAATCCTCTAAATTCTTCAAAAATGATAACTGCTTCACCTGCATTTTGCCAGTGGATAATCACTTGCTTAATCGCTTTCAGTTGCGCTTTTTTATGGCTCACAACATCAATAACCCCAGCATTTGCAGTCGCTTACGCAGGCGGCCCCAGTTCATCAATCGGCAATTCATCCAGCAGTTCATCGGGCAGTTTTAGCTATGATGGCGGCGGGCTTCGCGCAGCATTGGCGGCGCTGGATACACGCTCAGGGCAGGAAGCCGTGCGCGCCATACAGGGCAGCAATAACCCGTTGATGATTGATGTGATTACGGGCCTTGCCATGGGCCAAGATGACAGCCCGTATGATTTCAATACCGCATACCAGTTTTTATTGAACCACACCTATTGGCCGGAAAGCGACCGCAAGAACATCGCCAAGCAAGCCGAAAAGAAAATTGACGGCAATATCAATCCGCAAACCCTCATCGCATTTTTTACTGCCTATCCGGCGCAAACCGGTGACGGATTTGTAAATTATATTGATGCATTATCGCAAACGGGCCAGTCATCGAAAATTGCCAAAGCCATTCGCGAGCATTGGCGCGAAGATAATCTGGGGGAAGATGAACAGCGCATCTTCATCAACCGCTTTGGTCAGCAGCTTTCCGGCGCAGATACCTTTTACCGCCTCGACCGCGTATTGTGGGAAAAGCAATATGAACAGGCCGAACGGCTTTATGGAATGATTAGCCCGGGCTTAAAGGCGCTTGCGGAAGCGCGCATTGCATTGTCCAAAAATAGCGACAAAGCGCCCAAGCTGGTGGAACGCGTACCGGGCAATCTGCAAAATGATCCGGGCTTGATGTATGAACGCACACGCTGGCGCCGCAAGCATGACGACATGGCAGGCGCTTACGCGATGATGCGTGCGGCTTCATCGCGCCTTGGCCGACCCGATGAATGGTGGGAAGAACGCAATCTGGTTATTCGCGATTTGATGTCCACCGGAAGCTATGCCGCAGCTTATCAAATGGCGGCGCAGCATGGCACATTAAAGGGGCAGGAATTTTCCGACGCTGAATTCATGGCAGGCTGGCTGGCGCTGCGTTATCTCAATAATCCAACCGCTGCGCTTGGGCATTTCCAGCGCTTGAATGGTAACGCAACCGCCCCTATCACCTTTGCGCGTGCGGCGTATTGGATTGGCCGCGCCGAGGAAGCGTTGGGCCAAACGCAACAGGCACAAAGCTGGTTCACCCGTGCTGCCAGTTTCGGCACAACCTATTACGGACAATTGGCGGCCGCACGTCTCTATCCCACCAGCCAGATTTCTGCCAATGCGCCGCCCATACCATCAGATGCCGTTTCGTATTTTAACAGTCTTGTCACCACCGCAATTGTCACGCAATTGGCGGAAGTGGGCGCCAAGAAAATCGCGGAGCGTTTTGCACTGGCCTTTGCGAATAATGCGACACAGGAAAATGATTTCCGTTTAATGGCTGGCCTTGCTTTGCAACTCAACATGCCGGATGTCGCGGTGAAGGTTGCAAAGGCCGCCGCGAAAAAACAAATCGCGCTACCGGTTGAAGGGTATCCGGTTCTGAATATTGTATCGGGCGATATTGCGCCGCTTGCCCATGCCATCACGCGTCAGGAAAGCCAGTTCGACGCGCGTATTGCCAGTTCATCGAACGCGCAAGGCTTGATGCAGCTCTTGCCTTCCACCGCAAAGCATGTCGCGAATAAAGCGGGCCTGTCGGTTGACCCAACCAATTTATATGATCCGGAAACCAATGTGGCGCTGGGTACTGCTTACTTGCAAGAACTCATGGGAAATTTCGATGGCTCATTGCCACTCACCATCGGTTCGTATAATGCGGGGCCAGGACGCATGCGCCAATGGCTTAACAGCTCCATGGGCGACCCGCGCGGCAAGGATGTGGATTGGGTAGTGGACTGGATTGAAACCATCCCCTTTAACGAAACGCGCAATTATGTTCAGCGCGTTCTGGAAGCCCTGCAATTATACCGCGCAAAGCTTAACGGCGGGGCCGCAATTCTGGGGATAAACCGCGATATTACGGGTTAATGGCATTTTCCCTTGCTCCTGTCCCCCTTGCGTTGACAACAGACGCTCTGGTACCATTCTTGGCATAAGGGAGACGCTGAAAATGGATAACATTATTAATCTGCCTACCCTCATCATGCTTGGAATTATGGTTGTTGCTGCGGGCGGTTTTGTACTCGGCGCAATGCTGTGGCTAAAGCGCCTTCGCGCCAATCTGGCCTCCGCCGTTTCCGAAGCTCTTGCTCGTCAAATCACCCACGGCCAAAAAGTGGAAGAAGCATTATCGGTGCTGCAACAAAACCAGAAAAAGATGGAAGGCCAGACGCTGCTCCTCGCCGAAGCGCAAACCCGTGCGCGCAATGACATCAACGCGCTTGCCCAGCGTTTTGAACAACGCGAAGTCAGTGCGGATGCACAAAACCAAACCAGCCGCGTGATTCACTAATTCAATAAACGTATTTCGCCAATCGCATGCCTTAGCGCAAGCTGGGGCATTTTTGTCGTGTGCTGCTTTGATGAACTGGCCGCCCTGCCTTAGCAGCTGCAACATGGCTTCGCACGTGTTTATAGTGCTTTAAAATAAGGAATTCGCAGCTGATTTCGCTACTTAATAAGCTGTTAACAGCTATTGCGCTATGCTTCATTACGTATGCATTATACGGTTCAATCACCATCAACCCCACTTAAATCATGAAACAACCCATGACATCTGAACCACAGGTGAATCTTGCCGCGTCCGAACAATGGAAGCCAAGCACCAACCCTTCGGCCGAAAAAATTCTTATCCGCAGCGTGTGCGTCTATTGCGGATCATCCTCGCGCGTGGCGCAGCGTTATAAAGATAATGCGAAAACCATCGGTACCATGCTCGCGCAAAAGGGCATTGATGTGGTCTATGGTGGCGGGCGCGTAGGCCTGATGGGTATTGTGGCCGATGCCGCGATGAATGCAGGCGGCAAAGTCATCGGCATTATTCCGCAGCATATTCAATCCAAAGAAATCGAACATAACGGCTTAACCGAATTGCATGTGGTTGAAAGCATGCATACCCGCAAAGCAATGATGGCGGAACGCAGCGATGCATTTGTGGTATTGCCGGGTGGTTTTGGCACATTGGATGAAGCCTTTGAAATCATCACCTGGAAGCAGCTTCAATTGCATGAAAAGCCCGTCATCATTTTTGATGATGGTGGTTTCTGGGATCCGCTGATTAAACTGATGGATAATCTGATTAAAGAAGGCTTTGCCACGGAACGCCACCGCAGCATGTATCAGGTTGCGCATAGTTTGGAAGAAGTATTCGAGCTGCTCAAGCAGCCCATCGTTCCACCGCCACCGATTGAAACCAAGTGGCTTTAGATAAGTGGCTTTAGATAAGTGGCTTTAGCCAGCGCTTTATAAGTCAGCGCTTGCACCATGTTGCCAAGGGTTTTAGTTTGGCGGCATGCCGCTTTTTCCATTTACCATAACCAACCTTTCCTGCACGCGTGCAAAGCGTAATCTTTTTGCGCCGGTAAACTTTACGCTTGATGCCGGCGGCGTGTTTATTCTGCACGGGGAAAATGGCAGCGGGAAAAGCACATTGCTGCGCGCATTGGCGGGTTTATTCCCGTATAACGGCGCGCCGTTATCCTCATACCTTTATCTGGGTCATGCCAATGCGCTGCACCCTTCGATGACTGCGATTGAACATCTGGATTTCTGGCGCGCCCTTTATGCCACGCAGCAAACGGGGAATGATGGACAAAAAAGCACGAATGAATTGATTTTGGATACGCTGGGGCTAACCGCGCAGCGTCATCAATTGGCGGCGCAAATATCCAACGGGCAAAAACGCCGTTTATCCTTTGCGCGGCTGTTAGTGCAACAGGCAGATGTCTGGTTGCTGGATGAACCGCAGGCCGCGCTTGATGCTGCGGGTGTGCAAATGCTGCTCAAGCTTGTTGGGCAACATACACAAAATGGCGGCGCAGCGATTATCGCCAGCCATGATGATCTGGCGATTAACAGCGCGCAAATCATTCAATTGCAGGCCGCCGCATGAACGCCATTCTTGCACTCTTCAAACGTGAAACGGTCATTGCATGGCGCACACGTGCACAAAGCATTGCGCATCTGGTCTTTGTGCTGTTGATGGTTACGTTATTCCCCTTTGCACTTGGCCCCGATGCAGTGCAATTGCAACACGTTGCTCCCGGCCTGCTGTTGCTTGCCATTTTGCTTGGACAGATGCTTGGTTTTGAAAAACTGTTCAGCATGGATTATCAAAACGGTACGCTGGATATTATTCATGGCTCGCGCATGTCGCTTTCGTTTTACGCAATAGTAAAAAGCAAAGCGCAATGGTGCGCATTATTGCTACCGATTATTGTGTGCAGCCCTCTTCTCATGGTGCTGCTGCATGTACCTGTTATGCACATGCCGGTGCTTATCCTCGCGCTGCTTCTTGCATCCTATATCATCCAGCAATTGGGAATGCTGGGCGCGGCATTGGCGCTTGGCGCAAAAAATGCGGGCCTCTTGCTACCGCTTTTGCTTATTCCGTTTTATATTCCGGTGATGATTTTTGCGGTCAGCCTTGCTACCGCTGGCGCTGAAGGTGAAGGCTTGCAAGCCCTGTACTTCCTTGGCGCATTATTGGTTCTCTATTCGTCAACGCTGCCATTTTTAACGGGCGCTGCACTTCGCTCCGCCATAGAAGCTTCATAGGTTCACCATGCTGCATTACTTTGCCAATCCCAGCCGTTTCCAGAACATTGCGCGCTTCCTGTGGCCGCTATTCGGCGCCTTAAGCCTTGCTCTGTTCACGCTTGGAACCCATGCCGCATTGGTGACATCCCCGCCCGATTATCAGCAGGGCGAAACCGTGCGTATTATGTATGTGCATGTGCCTGCTGCGTGGATGGCGCTTGCGCTTTATACAGTTATGGCGCTTGCCGCTATGTCCGCATTTGTGTGGAAACACACCGTTGCTGATTTATTCTGCAAGGCCGCCGCACCTGTTGGTGCAGTGCTAAGCGCGATTTGCCTGATTACCGGAAGCATCTGGGGCAAACCCATGTGGGGCGCATGGTGGGTGTGGGATGCGCGACTGACATCAATGCTGATTTTATTTTTTCTCTATGTTGGTTTTATAGTTTTGCGCAATGCGTTTGATGACACATCCGATGGTGGACAGCGCGGTGAAAAAGCGAGCCAGATTTTATTGGTCGTTGGGCTAATCAATATTCCCATCATCAAATTCTCGGTTGATTGGTGGAATACACTGCATCAAGGCGCAACGGTTATCCGTAAAGGCGGGCCAGCCCTTGATTCAACCATGATGCCACCGCTTTTTTTGATGGCTGGGGGCGTATTTTTCTTTTGCGGCGCCATTATTTTGCTGCGAATTTTAACGGCCATCACCCTGAAAAAACTCGAAAATACTCAAAAAGGCCAGGATTAACGCCCATTTTCCTTAGCTTAATGCTTGTTTTACACATTTTTTAGTTACATCTAAAAAATGTGATTTCAGGTGTTTTTGCTTTCATGGTTAGGGAGTAATCTGAGGATAGAGAATCAAAAAAGCCCAACAAAGAGGCCAAAGGTTCCAAAATAAGACAAACGCCCGAGCGGTTGCGTGCCCATTCTTCAAATGAGAGCGCAGAGCGAATGGCGAAAAATAAAAAAAGAATATGCTTTTGTAAGGATAGAGTACCGTGCGAGTAGATATGACACCGAGTGTTTTTCTTGCCCTATGTGGCCTTGTAAAGGACGCGCTGATTGTGCCCAGCGATGCCACACCTGTGCTGCAAAAAGCAGCGGCAGAGCTTTCGGCTGCCTTCAACGAATTGTCGGAAATTCCTGCACAGCTCGAACCACACACCGAAACAATCAGCAATTTAGCTGCTGAATCTACAGATTCGTCAAAACAGGCTGTTGCTTAAGGCCTAGTGTCCCGATTTTTGAAGTTCGCTTCACTTTGTGGCACGCCCTCAACGAACTTCAAAATCGATAAGGACACTAGTAAAATTATAAAAACTAGTGTGGTTTAGATTGAAAAGTCCGCTAAACCAGTCTATGTCAAAAACTTAAGCGTACTTTTCAATCCCACACTAGGTTTCGTTCTATCTTCCCTGCCATGATTAATCATGTATTTGACGTTATCTGGACGTGGCTATCCGGTCATTTCAATTTTTTAGTGCTGTTTGGCCTATTGGGTCAGGCCCTGTTCATGATGCGCTTTGTCGCCCAATGGGTGCATAGCGAGAAAATGGGCCGCAGCGCGGTGCCGGAAATTTTCTGGGTCTTCAGCATTGGCGGCGGTCTGGTTTTGCTTATCTATGCCATTTTGAAAAACGATTTTGTATTTATCGTCGGACAGTCGCTGGGGCTCTTCATCTATGCCCGCAACGTGTTTTTTATCCATAACATCAAAGCCAAGCAGCTTGCCAATAATCCTGCGCAAATCCTGCATGAATTATCCTTTGAAGTGACCGAGCTTAGCGCCAAAAGCCACGAATTGACGCCCGAAGAACTAAAAGCGGCCAGCGAAGCATTAGTCACGCTGCAGCATATCAAAAAATAAGCCTGTTGAAGTAAGCAGCAGCGCACCATAATCTGATGCGCAATGTTTAAAACCTTATCATCCAATTTATTCCCGCATGAAAAACGCTTAACCGGCGCGGCTTATGGCGTGCTGGTTTTATTTTGTCTGGCCATTTTCCTGCCCGGGTTTTTTACCCTGCCGGTGTTTGACCGTGATGAACCCAGCTTTGCGCAGGCATCCAAGCAGATGGTGCAAACGGGCAATCTGGTCGATATCCGCTTTCAAGATGAACCGCGTTACAAAAAACCCATCGGCATTTACTGGCTACAAGCCGGCGCTGTACAAATCGTGCAACGCATTGCGGGTGATGAGATTGCGAACAGCATCTGGCCTTATCGTTTGCCATCGCTGATTGGTGCAATCCTTGCGGTGCTGCTCACTGCGGCGCTGGGCTGCAAATTGCTGAATGCGGAAACAGGATTTGCCGCGGGCATTATGCTGGCCTGCTGTTTCATGCTGAATGTGGAAACGCGCCTTGCCAAAACCGATGCGATGCTTCTCGCAACCATTGTGGCCTGTCAGTTTGTGCTCGCCAAAGCCTTCGTACAGGCCAAGGCATTAAAGGCAAAAGATTTCCTGTTATTTTGGGGCGCGCTGGCTGCGGGCTTTCTGATTAAAGGCCCGCTGGTTCTGCTGGCACCACTAGGCACCCTTATCACCCTAAAACTGTTCAAAGAACCGATCAGCTTTGCAAAAAAACTAAATCCGCTGCTGGGCATTCCATTTGCGCTACTGCTTATCCTGCCATGGTTTATTCTGATTACCCATCAAGCAGGTGCGGAGTTTTATAAAAATTCTGCCGGCCATGATTTATTCGCCAAAATCTGGGAGGTGCAAGGGTTTGCCCATCAATGGGGCTTTGCATTCCCGGGGCTTTACTCATTTATTTTGCCCGCAATGCTGTGGCCCGCATCGCTGCCCTTCATGCTGGCAATTCCATATATCTGGGCATCACGTCATGACAAAGATGTGCGCTTTTGTCTGGCATGGGCCATTCCCATCTGGCTGGTATTTGAATTTACCCTGACCAAATTGCCGCATTACGTGCTGCCTGCTTATCCGGCGTTATGTCTGCTTGCCATGCGTTGGCTGTTTTCAGGTGTGCGCGATACGGGTCATTCGTTATGGAATGGTTTTTGTTATCTAGCCTTTGCGGGTGTATCGCTTGGCTTTGCACTCATTCCTGCCGCGCTTCCGATTATGCTGGAAGGCACGTTATTTTATTGGGCATTATTCGCTGGCACACTTGCCTTTGCCGCATGTTTAACCGCCATTCATCTGATGCGCGGCAAACAATCTGATCCATCCATCGGTCTTTCCCCGCTTCCCGTTGCGGCTGTCATGCTGATGGCATCGTTATTTGGCGTGATGCTGCCCAATCTCCATCATCTCTTTATCAGTGAACAGATTGTGCGCAATCTTCCTGTGTTGGAAAACTGCGAACAACCTATGTTGGCAACCGCAGGCTATAGCGAGCCAAGCCTTGTATTTGACGCGAGGATAAAAACCGAATTCCTGAATATGGGTGAACGCCTTGCGGTTGAAATGAAGCGCAATCCCTGTTTAATCGGCGTTGTAGAAAACGGGCAGAAAGCCGAATTTCTGGAAAAAGCGAAGTTTTTTCAGCTCATGCCCCTGCTCACCGGTAATGTCGATGGCTTTAGCATTGGTGCAGGCAAAATGCTGAAGCTCGAAATTTACCGCACCGCGCCGGTGCCAGCAAAAGTAACGCCAAAAGCAAAATCTAAGCGGCGTTGAGACGGTTTACTGTGCGCTGGTGGATAATCAGGTAAGCCATGTGAATATGGCGCAATGACGGGCGATACGCGCATCCCGCTTCTACCACATTATACATATCACCCAGTTTGCGCAGCATATCATCGCGCCCGCGTGCATCATCGGGGATGGATGCCTGATCATTGGTATTGGCAAGCCCGTCGATGCTCTTTAACTTTGCGTAAAGCGGATCATCCAGCGCGCGTTGTTGCTGCGCTGCGGATTTCATCTGCTTGCTCATGACTTCAGATGGGTCGGTTAAACGAAACACCACATCATCCGCACCTGGAAACAGTTTGGCAATTTCAGCCAGCAAAGGTTTGGCAATCGCTTCTTTTTCTGCCGCGGTTCGTACCTGCCCGGGCTGCAAATCGCGCTTATAGGCGCGTTCAATCACATCATGGCAAATAAGTCCGACAATTTCGCGCATCTGTGATTGGTCAAGGCGTTTTACAACACGACGCAATTTATGTTTCAGCTGGTCTTTGGTGTTATGCGCGGTATTGCTCACCACCCGAATAAGCTGCTGCACGACAAAACGATCATCAAAATTATCTTCGCATTTTTTGCGCATCACCATTTCGTAATGGGCGGCGATAAATGCAACTTCTAGGGTATGGCACAGATAATCGCGCGGGCTGCCGTCGCTGTTGGGGCGGTGACGCGTTTCACCTTCATGCTGGGCTTCAGCAAATTCAAAAACACGTTCAAGTGCGGTAAGAAAATCGTGCTGCACTGCAAGATCGCCCGAAGCAGCGCTGTGATTTACGGATGATAACATAAAAAATGCCCAAAACTTTTTCAGGCATTATCTTTAACTCGGAATAAATATGATTTCGAAACAACGCCCTGTTAACGGAGCTTGGTTATAGACGCAGATTCAGTTCGATGCCACTGAATAAAAATAAATAAAATCAATTATTTATCTGATATTTAACCGATCAGTTTAATTATTATGGCGGCTATAGCCAACATGCTGCTCGCGGCAATCAATGTAAAATCAAATGCTGCGGTTTTTGTAATTGCCACTGATTTTCTAACCATACGCGTCATGGATTGTTCCCGTCCTTCAATGAATCACTGCCTCTATCAAAATCATAACCTAGATTTTTGAAAGTAATGGAGGTCAGATGCTTTATGGAAATTATATAGTTGGTTAAAATCCATTAACCAGTCCTGCGCAAGACACGATGTTCTTCATCATTTAGTCAGAAATGCTGACTTATTCTTAAGTTTCTACTTACGTTTTCCTGCCTCATAGGTTTTTCAACACAGGGTTTAAATATGCGCCACGTTTATATTGCGGGCTATGCACGCTCCCCCTTCACACCGGCAAATAAAGGGGCGATGGCAGGCATAAGAGCGGATGACATGGCCGCGCAAACCGTGCTTGGCCTTCTCAAAAAAACCGGCATGGATGCCAAATATGTCGAAGATTTAATTCTCGGCTGCGCATTTCCCGAAGGTGAACAAGGGTTGAATATGGCGCGGCTTGTGGTGCTGCTTGCGGGCTTGCCGCAATCGGTTGCGGGGCAAACCATCAACCGTTTCTGCGGTTCATCAATGCAAAGTATTCACGCGGCGGCAGGCGCAATTCAAATGAATGCGGGCGAAGCATTTATTTGCGCGGGCGTTGAAAGCATGACCCGCGTTCCCATGAGCGGTTTTAATCCATTGCCAAATCCGGCGCTTACGCTGCGCTTGCCTGGCGCCTATATGGGCATGGGCACTACGGCGGAAAACGTCGCGCGCATGTATAAAATTTCACGCCCCGAACAAGAAGCATTCGCCGTGCGCTCCCATCAAAAAGCAGCCGGGGCGCAAGGCAAAGGCTATTTAACCGACGAGATCATCCCCATTTCTGCTGATGGCTATTCTGCTAACAGCGATGGCTGCATCCGCCCTGAAACCACGGTTGAAAAACTGGCTGACCTAAAACCTGCCTTTGAAGAAAAAGGCAGCGTGACCGCAGGAACATCCAGCCCATTAACCGATGGCGCTGCCGCAACCTTGGTCGTCTCGGAAGATTTCCTTCGTGCCAATGGCATGAAGGGAATAGCAAAAATCCGCAGCATTGCCGTTGCAGGTTGCGCGCCGGAAATTATGGGCATTGGCCCTGTTGCCGCAACGCGTAAAGCATTGCAACGCGCTGGCCTTACCGTTGCCGATATCGATGTTGTTGAACTGAATGAAGCCTTTGCATCGCAATCTTTGGCCTGCATCCGTGATCTTGGATTGGACGAAGCAAAGATCAACATTGATGGCGGGGCAATTGCGCTTGGCCATCCGCTCGGCGCAACCGGCGCGCGCATCACCGGTAAAGCCGCATCGCTGCTTCAACGTACCGGCAAAAAATTCGCGCTCGCCACGCAGTGTATTGGCGGCGGGCAAGGCATCGCAACCATTCTGGAAGCTGTATAAAGCGCCCCATCAGGAGAACTATTTATGATTGAAAAAATTTCCAAAGTCGCAGTGATTGGTTCGGGCGTCATGGGCAGCCAGATTGCAGCGCATCTCGCCAATGCTGGCTTATCCGTGATGTTGCTGGATATCGTGCCGGATGGCGCATCTGACCCCAATGTGGTTGCCAAAGGCGCATTGGAAAAATTGCTGAAGATGGATCCCGCACCGTTTATGCACAAGGATTTTGCCAAGCGCATTGCCGCCGGAAATCTGCGCGATGATTTGAATAAACTTGGCGAGGTGGACTGGATCATCGAAGCCATCATCGAAAACCCGATTATCAAGGCCGACCTTTATAAAAAAATTGATGCCGTTCGCAAAAAAGGCTCCATTGTTTCTTCCAACACCTCCACCATTCCACTTGGTGTTTTAACCGGCGGCCAATCGGAAGAATTTGCAGCTGATTTTTTAATTACCCATTTCTTCAACCCGCCGCGTTATATGCGTCTGCTGGAATTTGTAACCGGCCCGAAAACACGCCCCGATGCCGCTGCGCTTATCCGCAAAACATGCGATGAGGTTTTGGGCAAGGGCGTGGTGGTATGCAAAGACACGCCGGGCTTTATCGCCAACCGCATCGGCACCTATTGGATGGAACGCGCGGTTTATGCCGCGATGGATCTGGGCATCAGCGTTGAAGAGGCGGATGCTGTGTGCTCCAAACCGTTCAACATGCCAAAAACAGGCGTGTTTGGCCTCATCGACTTGGTTGGTCTTGATTTGATGCCATTGATCGCAAAAAGTTTCTTGGCAACGCTGCCATCCGAAGATGCGTATCGCGCCCTGCACCGCGATGTACCGCTATTCAATAAAATGATTGCCGATGGCTATACGGGCCGTAAAGGTAAGGGCGGCTTTTACCGCATCAACAAAGAAAACGGTGGCAAGGTCAAGGAATCCATCAATCTGAAAACGGGCGAATATTCCAAATCCGAAAGTGCAAAACTTTCCGCGCTGGAATCTGCCGGAAAAAATATCGCCAAACTATGTGAAGGCAGCGATAAAATTTCCCAATTCGCATGGACATGTCTGCGTGATGGCTTATCATACGCTGCATCGCTCGTTCCGCAGATCGCCAATGATATTGTTGCGGTCGATGAAGCGATGCGCTTTGGCTATAATTGGGGCGAAGGCCCGTTTGAACTGATTGACCGTTTGGGCGTTGACTGGTTCATTGACCGTTTGAAGCGTGAGAACGCACGCATCCCCGAATTGCTGCAAAAGGCCGCTGGAAAAAGCTTTTATAAAACCATCAATGGCAAGCTGCATTACCTGACGACATCGGGTGAATTCCAACCTGTCAAACGTGCGGCGGGCGTATTGCTGCTGTCTGATGTGAAACGCGCGGCTGAAAAACCTGTATTCAAAACCGGTTCCGCCAGTTTATGGGATGTGGGCGATGGCGTATTATGTGCCGAATACCACACCAAGATGAACGCGATTGATCCCGATATTTTCAAAACCTTGCAGGAAGCATGTAAAATCATTCCTGCAAGCAATGGAAAATACAAAGCACTGGTCATTCATAACGAAGGCTCGAACTTCTCCGTTGGTGCAAATCTTGGCCTTGCACTTTTCGCGATCAACATCGCTTCATGGGAAACCATCGAACAATTGGTAAAGGAAGGCCAGAACACCTACCGCCAATTGCGCTATGCACCATTCCCTGTAGTCACGGTTGCCCATAACATGGCGCTGGGCGGCGGCTGTGAAATTCATCTGCATGCTGACCACGTTGTGGCGCATGCTGAAACCTATACGGGTTTGGTAGAAGTTGGCGTTGGCGTTATCCCCGGTTGGGGCGGCTGCGCGCAATTACTGGGCCGCGCTTATCATCATCCCAAGCAAAAGAAAGGCCCAATGCCTGCGCTGGCACAGGTCTTCGAACAAATTGCTACCGCCAAATATTCCAAATCCGCCTTTGAAGCGCGCGATATGATGGTGCTTTTGGATGGGCATCATACCATCACCTTCAATGTTGACCGTTTATTGCAGGATGCGAAGAACGCCGCATTGAATTTGGCAAAAGATTACAAAGCGCCAGAACCCTATACCTATCGTCTGGCAGGCCCGCCGGGCAAAGCCGCGATTGGCTTATCCGTCGGTGCGATGAAAGCGGTTGGGAAAGTAACGCCGCATGATGAAGTGGTAATCGATGTGCTGGCCGATATCCTCACGGGCAAGAACACCAACATCATCAAAGTCATGACCGAAGATGATGTGTACAAACTGGAATTTGAAGGGTTCATGAAACTTATTCGCACACCTGCATCGATTGCCCGCATCGAACACATGCTGGAAACTGGAAAGCCATTGCGTAACTAGAACGTGAAACCAATAAGTGGAACTGGTATGGAATTGAAGAATATCGCCATCTATCTACCAATTTTTGCAGCACTGGGCTGGGCATTTGTTTACACCGTCAATGCTCGCAATTACGATGTTATTTCCGTGCCCACCGGCCTTGCCGGACATGGTATTGGCATGCTGGGCGCTGCCGTACTGGTTAGCTTGTTGTTAAAATCACCCATCGATTTTACACCCTTCTTTACCCACGAGCATAAACCATGGTTGTGGTCTGTGCCCTTGGCGGTGATCGTCGCTTCCAGCTTTTTGCATCTCAGTTTGAAATTGAATTCCGCCACCTATACGGGGCTTGTTGAAATTCTCTACGTCATTCTTATCCCGTTATTTGCCTATCTGCTATTCGGTCAAAAACAGCTCAATACCTCCATGGTGATTGGCGGGTTACTGATGCTGTCGGGCATCGGGTTTGTGGTTTACGGTCAATTGCAAAAAGCGTCTTAAAGCGAGGAAATTATGCCCACCTACAAAGCCCCCTTACGTGATATGCAATTTTTGCTGAACGAAGTTTTTGATACGGCCGCGCTTGCCAAACTTCCCGGTTATGAAGAAGCAACGCCCGATATGTTCCAGTCCATTTTGGAAGAAGGCGCAAAACTGTGCGAAGAAGTATTGCTGCCCATCAACCAATCGGGGGATGAAGAAGGTTGCAAGTTTAAAGATGGCGCAGTAACCACGCCAAAAGGTTTTAAAGAAGCGTACGAAACATTCACCCAAGGCGGGTGGATGGGCCTTTCATGCAGTAAGGAATTTGGCGGCCAAGGGTTGCCGTTGTTGCTGAACTTTCTGCTCGATGAAATGGTGTGTTCTGCCAATTTATCCTTTGGGATGTATCCGGGGCTTTCCCACGGCGCGTATAACGCCATTGAAAAACATGGCACCCCTGAACTCAAACAAAAATATCTTCCAAAAATGGTTACCGGTGAATGGTCGGGCACCATGTGCTTGACCGAACCACATTGCGGCACCGATCTTGGCCTCATTAAAACCAAAGCCATTCCAAAAGGTGATGGCAGCTATTCGATTTCTGGCACAAAGATTTTCATCTCCGCCGGTGAACATGATTTAACAGAGAACATCGTCCATCTGGTGCTTGCTAAACTTCCTGATGCGCCTGCGGGTGTACGCGGCATTTCCTTATTCCTTGTTCCAAAATTCTTGGTGAAGGATGATGGCGGAATTGGCGCGCGCAATGGCGCGGTGTGTGGTTCAATTGAACACAAAATGGGGATTAAGGCATCCGCGACTTGTGTCATGAACTTTGATAACGCAACCGGCTGGCTGGTTGGCGTTCCCAATAAGGGCATGAAAGCGATGTTCACCATGATGAACGAAGCCCGCCTTGCGGTTGGTCTGCAAGGGTTGGGTATTGCCGAAATTGCCTATCAAAACGGGCTATCCTACGCCAAAGACCGTCTGCAAGGCAGAGGATTAAAGGGCGCGGTATTCCCGGATAAAGTGGCCGATCCCATCATTGCACACCCCGATGTACGCCGCATGTTGCTGACCATGAAATCCATCACCGAAGGCGCGCGTGCCTTGGCGGTTTGGGTTGGCATGAATCTGGACATCGAGACCAAACATGCCGATGAAACCGTGCGCGAGGAAGCAGGCGAACTCGTCGCGCTGCTCACCCCCATCACCAAAGCCCTGATGACCGATCATGGCTTTGATGCTGCAAATTTGGCGGTGCAGATTATGGGCGGGCACGGCTATATCCGCGAATATGGCGTTGAACAATTTGTGCGCGATGCACGTATCACGCAAATTTACGAAGGCACGAATGGTATTCAGGCGCTTGATCTGGTTGGCCGCAAAATGCCGGAACGATTTGGCCGCATGTTGCGTCGCTTCTTCTGGCCCTGCGCGGAATTCATCAAGGAAAATTCCAATAATCCCGCATTTGCAGATATCTTGCCGAACTTTGCCAAAACCTTCCAGCGCTTCCAGATGATTTCATTGCTGATGGCGCAGCGCAGTTTCGCCAACCCCGAAGAAGCGGGCGCGGCCGCCACCGATTATCTGCGTGGCTTTTCACTGCTGGTGCTGGGCTATATGTGGCTGCTGATGGTCAAGACTGCGCATGCCAAGATTGCTGAAGGCAGCGAAACAGCATTCTATGAATCCAAGCTTAAAACGGCTGATTTTTATTTTGCCAAGGTCCTGCCGGAGATCAATGCACGCATGATGAATATTCAGGCGGGCGCAAAACCGGTCATGAGTATGAGTGCTGACTTATTTTAAGGAACGCGTGAATGGCCAAGGATCCCAAAGCACCCGCCTTCCCATCGGTCACGCCGAACAATTCCGTATGGCAACTTTCCAAAGACACCAACAAAGAACGTGTGGCAATGCCGGAACGGCTATTGCTTGATGCGGTGGAACGTATGGGCGCCTTCCGCGAAGGCCGCATCGCGGCGCATATCCATTTTTCGAAATTGCAGCATCATAACCGACGCGAACATTATTTGCGTATCGCGGCCGATAATTTTGAAAACCATGTTAAATCCTACGCTGGCCACATTTTCACGCTCAGCAATGGCGATTTGTTTTTCCTTGGCAAAGACGTTGAAATGCACTCGCTCATCGAAGCAGTGGATAAATTGCGCATTTTGTTTTCCGAAGATCCGCTCGCGCAATACCATTCCAGCGATGATGAAACCGGTGGCTTTGCCAGCTATTACGACTTTGAAGAAAATTACGATTTATTGCAGCAAGATGTGCTCATTTTATACAAGAGCATGGAGCGCCTGCGCAAAACCAAGGAAGCCACTGAAGCCAAGAACATCAAAACATCGACCCGTGGGCGCCCGTTTGTGCCCGGCGATCTGGCCAAGCTGATTTCCATTCTGGAACGCGCGGACCTGACCAATATTCTACGCCGTCAAATGGCATGTACGATTGATGAAACCGGCATTCCCAAACCATTGTTTCAGGAAGCATATGTCTCCATCGATGATTTGCAAAAAATCTGCACGCCGGATATCGATTTGCTTTCAGACCGCTGGCTGTTCCATTACCTGACGCGCACGCTGGATAAACGCGTGCTCACGCTGCTTTCCAATACTGGCATCAATCCTGACATGCCATTCAGTTTGAATTTGAATGTGCAAACCGTACTGTCGCCTGAATTTGCGAAATTTGATGCGCTTATCCCTGCGCAATTGCGCGGCCGCGTAGTGGTTGAAGTACATAAGGTGGATTTATTCAGCGATATGGGCGCGTTTGTATTTGCGCGCGATTTCCTTCGTGAACGCGGCTACCAGCTCTGCCTTGATGGGTTAACTCAACACACCTTGCCCTTTTTTGATAAAAACAAATTGGGGTTTGATTATTTCAAAGTCTATTGGGCGCCAGAAGGTTTGAACACCGCGCAGCCACCCGCCTTGGCAGAAGTGAAATTGCTGCTATCGGAATTTGGCGAGAAAAGTGTCGTCTTGTGCCGCTGTGATAGTGAGGATGCGATTACCGTTGGCCGCGAACTGGGCTTCAGGCAATTCCAGGGACGGCTTATTGACCGTCTGCTGGGTATTTCCAAAACCGGTGTTCCCATTCTCACCAGCAAAAAATACTAAAATTTACCTACACGTTTGCTGCAAACATGACTATATAGTCACGTCATGCAACCTATTCTTGTGCAAAATCTTTCTAAAACATTTGCTGGCTTTACTGCCGTTAACACAATCAACTTTTCGGTTGATGCGGGGCAAATTGTTGCGCTGCTGGGCAGCAATGGTGCGGGCAAAACCACCACCATGATGATGTTGCTGGGCATATCCCTTCCCTCGTCGGGCAGCGCGCATATTCTGGGCCATGATATGGCGACCCATCGTTTTGCTGCCTTGCCCGATATGAATTTTTCATCCCCTTATGTGGATTTGCCGCCAGCGCTTACTGCGGCACAAAATCTGTCGGTCTATGGTGATTTATACGGAGTACCCCATTTAAAAGCCCGCATCGACGAATTGGCAGTCGCATTACAGTTCAAGGATTTCCTTCATAAAAAATTCGGGAGCCTAAGCGCAGGGCAAAAAACCCGTGTCTCGCTTGCCAAAGCTTTGCTCAATAAACCAAAGGTCTTGTTACTGGATGAACCGACCGCATCCCTCGACCCCGATAGCGCGGATTGGGT
The DNA here is from genome assembly GCA_033762625.1 of Alphaproteobacteria bacterium. Lineage (NCBI taxonomy): Bacteria > Pseudomonadati > Pseudomonadota > Alphaproteobacteria > Alphaproteobacteria bacterium. Next base: position 27,546 of record JANRLI010000005.1, on the reverse strand, counting down.
GCGCAACTATCTGAAGCACTATCAACAAGACACCGGCGCAAGCATTTTAATGGCATCGCACAATATGCAGGAAGTGGAACGGATGGCACATCATGTGCTGCTGATGCATAAAGGCAAGATTATGCACCGCGGCACCGTCAACGAACTCTATGCGCAATTCAACCGCACTAATCTGGAAGCTATTTTTCTGGATGTGGTGCGCGAAACGGGCACGGCATGAACGCGGTGATTTTATCCATTCGTCGCATTTATGCGCTGGTGCTGCGTTACGTTACGCTGCTGTTGCATTCCATGCCGCGGTTGTTTGAAAGCCTCTATTGGCCGGTCATCAACACCATGTTGCTGGGCTTTATGAATTATTATCTGCTCAAACAACGCGGGATCGCGGAAATAAACTTCCATTCCATTTTGGGCGCGACCTTGTTGCTGGAATTTTTCCTGCGCAGCCAGCTCAGTTTCCTGTTGGTGTTTGTCGAAGAAATCTATTCGCGCAATCTGGGGCAGCTCTATACCAGCCCCATGCGTGGCTGGGAACAACTGGCATCGTATGTGGTTATCATGCTGATCCGCATGCTCGCTTTGGTGCCTGCGGTGGCATTATGTTGGGTGTTATTCGGCTATAATCTGCTTAGCCTTGGGGAATGGTTGTTGCCCTTTACGCTGAACATGCTGCTAGCGGGGGTTACCTGCGGCATCTTGCTCATCAGTTTGTTGCTGCGTTTCGGGCAAAGCGCGGAATGGTTTGGCTGGATGCTAAGCTGGGCATTCATCCCCTTCATGGGGGTTTATTACCCGATTGATATTTTGCCGCTCCCCTTCCAGCTCATCGGCCATGCCTTGCCTATCTCGCATGTGTTCGAAAGCCTGCGCGTACTTGCCGCTGGCGGGGTGGTTGACGCAACCTTGATGCTGCATGCCAGCCTCACCAATCTGCTCTACCTTGCTATTGCCATCTGTATTTTCTTCGCCACACTGCATGGCGCAAGAAAACGCGGGAATCTGCTCAATTTGAACGAGTAAGCCACACCCGCGCAGATTTTAGCACGAATACCCACTTGCCCTGTTTTGAACACAGGTTAAATCTATTATATTGCTTTCGAATCAATACCAAGGACACTCATGCGTTTTCTGCCTTTTTATGTCTTCCTGCTTTTTGCGCTGATCAGCGCGCCCGCCTATGCAGTCAGCGGTATGTCCCGCGAAGAAACGCAGCCATCTCCGCCGGTTAAAGCGCCCGATGACATCACCGATCAAAAAGAACTGCTGGTCAAGGCACAGGCCACGGTGGAATCGATGTTATCAAACCCTGATTATCCATCGCTGCTTAATCTCGCCACCAGAGCGAAAGCAATCCTGATTGTGCCGCGCATGATCAAGCTCAGCTTTCTTATTGGCGGCCATGGCGGCAGCGGTGTGTTACTGGCCAGAGGGCCGGATAATAAATGGAGCAATCCTGCATTCTATACCATTGGCGGCATCAATTACGGATTCCAGCTTGGTGGACAGTCATCCGAACTTATCCTAACCGTGATGAGCGAAAAAGGTTTGCGCGCCTTGCTTGACCACGAACTCACGCTTGGCGCGGATGCGGGCGCATCCATCGGCACGATTGGGCGCGGCGCACATGCGGCAACCGGTTTGGGACAAGATGCAGATGTCTATGCGTTTGCGCGCTCTGAAGGGTTATATGTTGGCATTTCATTAGATGGCACTGTCATTACCCCGGATAATGGCTGGAATGAAGCGTTCTACGGCAAAGGCGCCGTGCCCGAAGCCATTTTGGTCGAGCGCAAATTCACCTCGCCCAACGCAGATAAATTACTCGCCGCAATGCCATAAGAACGACGACCGTCGTTCCCAAGAAAAATCTGGGAGCTTATGCGAGCGAAGCCTTACGGCGTTTGAGTAAAATACTTTTAATTTGAACTAATTTCAAAATTGAAATTTTGCTGAAAGCATTTTGCGTTCATGCAAGTAAAACACTTGGAACGTATGCTTATCTCATATTCTAAGTTTTATTTTTGAGGGCAGCGACTGCTGACCCGCCCGCTAATACGGGCGTTACTTTAAAGGATACTTATGCTTGCTGTTTTAAACCACCGCGCAACCGCGTATCAGGAACTTCATGCCGCACGCACCACCTTGATGAACCTGCGCGCAAAACGCTCCGGCCTTTTCATTCAAACCAAGCGTAATCCTTTTTCCTGTCATGTGATTTTGAATTTGCTGGCAGATATTGCAGCCGCCAAGCTTGACGCGTTGCGCATTTTGCTTAGCCTTGATGCGTTTGAAAAACAATTGCGGATGAAAGCCCAGCAACGCAAAGCCATACGCATCTGGCTTGGCTCCACCAAAACACTGGGCATCCAGCAAACACCCATACAGCGCAAACGGATCGACGGGGTTACAGCCTTCCTTCTCACCACCCTTTGGTTACGCAGTTTGCCAAAACCGCGCCCATGATCTTTAAAGGTTTTTATGCGCTACATACGCTGGAATGGTATTTTCGTCTTTCTTTCTAACCCTTTGAACTATAATGATTCGACCTTGTCTTTTTATATTAAATGCACAACAAGATTAAACCCTCCTTCATACCCTGCCTCTATAGTGCGCTAGTCAACTTATCTATGGTTATCAAATAGTTACCTCTTATTAATGTTTACATGCTGCAATAGCGGTGTCAGGAAACAGATATGCTTTATCACGTTTATGACTTCTCACATCTTATGGCCGCGCCGATGCGCGCTTTGGCCGGTGTTACCAAAGCCATTTTCCAAAATCCGTTGATGCCTGAAACCGGTTACGCCCGTGTGATGGCGGCAGGTGCCGAATTAATCGAACGCACGACGCGCCGGTATGACAAACCCAAATGGATGCTGGACCACACCGAAATTGACGATGTGCGCATTCCCGTCACCATCAAAACCGTGATGCACAAACCGTTTTGCAATTTGCTGCATTTCGAACGCAAGACCCCGAATATCGATCCAAAGGTTTTAATCGTTGCGCCGATGTCGGGCCATCATGCCACGCTGCTGCGCGGCACCGTGGAAGCGATGTTGCCCGAACATGATGTCTATATCACCGACTGGATCGATGCGCGCCTTGTGCCGCTAAGTGATGGCAAATTCGATTTGGAAGATAATATCTCCTATATCATGGATTTCATTCGTGCCCTTGGACCCGAGGTCCATGTGATGGCGGTATGCCAGCCTGCGGTGCCGGTGCTCTGTGCAGTATCGCTAATGGCGCAGATGAATGATCCTGCTCAAGCACGCTCCATGACGCTTATGGGCGGCCCGATTGATACGCGCCGTGCGCAAACCAAGGTAACGCAACTGGGCAAGGACAAGCCATTATCATGGTTTGAACGCACCGTAACCACTACCGTTCCGCCCTATTATCCGGGCGCGATGCGCAAGATTTATCCGGGCTTCGTGCAGCTTTCCAGTTTTATGTCGATGAATATGGATCGCCATGTGGGTGAGCATCTTCGCCTGTTCCACCATCTGGTAAAGGGCGATGGTTCATCCGCCGCATCGCACCGCAAATTCTATGATGAATATTTATCGGTGATGGACATCACCGCAGAATTTTATCTGCAAACCGTGCAACGTGTATTTCAGGAACACGCATTGCCCGCAGGCACCTTCCGCTGGAAAGACATGATTGTTGACCCAAGCGCGATTGAACAAACCGCACTGCTCACCATCGAAGGGGAGCTGGATGATATTTCCGCGCCTGGCCAAACCATCGCCGCACATGATTTGTGCAGCGGATTGAAGGCATCACAAAAAGAAGATCACCTGATTAAAAGCGTGGGCCATTACGGTATTTTCAATGGCCGCCGCTGGAGAGGTGAGATTCAGCCGATTGTGAAGGATTTCATCCGTAAACATGCAGGCACCAGCACGGCTTCCAAAAAAGCCGGCTAACGCTACACTTCCCGTTTATCCCAGTTTTTGTCGCTGATACGCTTGGTGTTTGGCAAGCGTATGCAGCACGCGAATGCGTCGTTCGACAGGCGGATGTGTATCCATCAATGCGCCAAGCCCTTTTTCAATCCCGCGCCACATGATCTGGTTCAATTTATCCTGCCAGCCTGTAGCGGTCGATGATCCGCCCAGACGTGATTGGGTTGGCGAAAAGCGCTTCGCATTATGTTCAAGCTGGGTTAGCGCATGGGCAACATTCGCAGCATCGCCCGTATATAGCGCAGCGCCCCGATCACAGCGGAATTCCTGCCGGCGATAATGCGCCTGCAATAATGCGGGAACCACCACCGCCGATGTCAGCGCCAAACCTAGGGTGATAGGATTTTGAAAAGCCAATGCCTGCAACACGCCAAAGATAACCATTTGCGTATTGGCGCGCTGCATGCCGCGGGCGATAAGCTGGATCTTGTTCCATCCATAGGGATGCGCGACCTCATGCGCCACAACTGCAAATTGCATCACATGGTCACGGCTACGCAAAAAGGCGCGGTTTACGCCAATGCAGATTACATTATTTGATAACGTGGGATTGGTGCAGGCACGCGGCGACAAACTGCGTTCCTGATAACCCAGTATCGTTTCCATATCATCTTTATCGACAAAACGGATGGTGCGCATATCGCCGTTCTTGCGCATCTGGGTATAAAGTTCGTTGCGATACGCATCCAGCATGGGATGCGATACCTGCGGTAGTTTTTCAATCGCTGCGCTGGTGACTTGAATAAAGCGTTTCAGATCCTGATAGGCTTGCCGCGCTTCCTGCATTGCAAACCACCAGATCGCAACACCGCTTGCCTGCTTTGCAACATCAACCGACGAGGTTGGATCAGCAAGACCACCCGATAGAATATTCGTCACCTCAGCGCCAAGCGTGAGCATCATCGCCGCAGCCGCGCCGAAATACGCAACCGTCACCGCGCTGTCCCAGTGTGACCATGGCTTAATCGGGCGCAGATGCACAATTTCACTGCCCTGCAACCCTGCGACTTGGACTTTAAATGTCATAAAAAAATGCCCGATAAATTATATCGGGCATTTTATGGATAGATAACGAAAGTAAATAGATTAACTTTTGCGCCTATGGCTTAACCGCGTCTTTAACTGCGTCTTTGGCAGCATCTACTGCGCCATCCACGCTTGGTGGCTTGATATCCGGCGTACCTGCTTTCATCGCGGTTGGCGCATCGGCAGGGATAAATGCGTTCGATGGATTAATCACACCAGAATTTGCAGGCGGTGTTTCCGCCTTTGGTTCAGGTGCTGGTGCAGCAGGTGTTGGCACTGGGGTTGGCGCGGGTAATGGCGCAGGCACAGCCGGAGCTGTTGGTTGCGTTGGCACGGATTGTACAGGTTCTGGCGGCAAAGTTTTTGGCGGCGCGCCAGGAATAACTTGCGGTTTTGCTTCTGTGGGTGCACCGGCGGGGCTTGCACCACCATTCGGATCACCGCCTGCTGTGGGCGCATCAGGCTGTGTTGCGCCAGTGCTGGACGGGGTAATCGATGTTGATGTTACGGCGCTGCGTGATTTCTTTTTCGCTTTACGCAGTTTCTTTTTGGAAAGCGCCGCATCGGGTTTTGCTTTTGCTGCGGTGGCTGCTGGCACATCTGAATCGCACATCAGCAATAGCAAGCCAACATCCCCCGCTGACCAAATTCCCAAAATGCGTTTATTGCTGCGGTCTGCAGTAAAGGCGGCAACATCGCTGCCCACCGAGCGCGGTTTCTTGGGTTGCAAATTATATCCGCGCAATTTGAATTTGGCGTTGGTTTCTTCAAAAATACGGTCAACGCGCGCTTGCTCGCTTTGCTGCATCGGCCAGCCAAAATATTCTTGGGTCTTGCACGGCCGACCCAGTTCGAATGAAACCGTGTCGAGCGAACGACGGAATGCTTCCGATGCGTTCATGCGCAAGGGCTGATCATCAAAGGTTACGCCGGAAATATCGGAATAGCTGGCACGGCGCAATGTATCGTTACGAAGACCTGTCGGATTGGTGCCATCCCGCTTTTGCAATTCCTTTTGCGCAATCGCGCCGGTAAAAATCGGCGCGGGTGGTGGCGGGCTCATTTGCTCGCGCAATTGTTCGGGATAAGGGCGCTTGCCATCCCAGAATTTATCCTGCGCGCGGTTCTTGATCGCAGTAATCATTTCCGATGGTTCATCGACATTCGGATCAGGTGTTCCCATAATCGCGCGCGCATGCGCCGCCTTTGATGCCGGCGGCGCCTTTAATTCAAAACCGCTTTTCGGCTTCTTCGCGGTTTTGGCGGATTTTTTGCTTTTCTTGGCTGTTGTTTTTTTGGCGTGATGCGTCTTGGCATGATGCGCGTTTGACTGTGCGGCAGCGTAAGCATCCGAAACCGATAAAGTGCCAAATGCAGCTACCGACATAACGGCCAGCAAAAGCGCAAAACGGCTTAGATAAGTTTTTTTCATACCAAATCACTTTGAAAGAAACGCGAAAGACCCAAGGGTAGCAGCGTAGAATTGGGGAGCGATGATGTAAACAAACAATAAACGGATGATGCCAACCCTGACAGATTCCGAATCATTACCGGCGCAAAGTTATCCACAGAAATGCTTTTGATTGTACGGACAAGATAATTCCTTCCCATACTGGGCTGGTTCGCGAATCAATCCAACTGCTGCTGTTTCATGTCGATATCGGTATTCCCACTTTCGTCCAAACCCATTCTGACACGTCAAAGCGCCCGTCAAAACGAATTGATGCGGCAACGCGTTGCGCATGTTGGCCCGTTTGCCGATGGCGCGGTGGGGTTGGAAATTACGCCGATTTATCCTGCATCATCGCGGCTGGGTGATGGTCTGCCGCATCCATCGTTTTCCGCGCAATTGTTGGAACTGGGTTTAAAACACCAAGTCGAAGGGCTTATTCAAAAGGCGAATGAGCAACTAAGCTATCACGGCGCATTGCCATCATCTGCGCAAAGCGTTGCCGCGCGCCATTATGAACGTGCGCAGGATAATTTCGCTGCGGGCGAAGTTCATATGATTGAGCGTAATTTTTAAATAACTTACTTCGCGTACGCATCCATCGCGGTTGCTAACTGGATGTCCAGTTCCGTTACACCGCCCGCATCATGGGTGGTCAATGTCACCATCACCCAATCGTAAATATTGCCCCATTCGGGATGGTGATTAAGCTTTTCGGCTTTCATCGCGCAGCGCGTCATAAAGGCAAAGGCCTGACTGAAATTCTTGAACGTATATTCGCGCTCTATGGCTTTTCCGCCTTTGGCGAGCTTCCATTTGGGGAGCTTTTTCAAAGCGGATTTCACTTCAGCAGGTTTCAGGCAAGGGCGTGACATGAATGGTCCTTCAAGCAGCGGGGTTCTAAAATGAGCGGTTCAAGGGGATCGTTCCAACCCCTCTCAAACCCATTGATTTGAATAACATCAATCAATATAAGCTTTTTTACCCGTTGGTATAGTGATAAATATGCTTTTTCACAGCCCCTCTTGCTGATATGCTGCGCCCCTCTTCAGGTTTTTCCTTTCCCTCTTGCATGCGACGCTCCATATGAATGAAATCATTCCATCTTCTGCGCCAGTCATGAATGGCATGCCCGCTGGTATTGGCGAAGCACTTGAACTCAACGTCTTTGGCTGGCCATTTACCGGTCTTGTGACGTTATTCACCCTGCTGGTGGTGTTCGTGCTGGCCTATCAGGTCGGCGTGGCCCGCAAAAAATATGGCGTTCAGGTTCCAACCATGACCGGCCCTGAAGAATTCATGTGCGTACTTCGCGCCCATGCCAATTCGGTTGAATATCTGGTTATCTTTTTGCCGCTGCTATGGATTACCGCGCTAGCTGCGCGTGATGAAATCGCCGCCGCAATTGGTGTGTTCTGGCCCATCAGCCGGATTATTTACGCCATGGCGTATTACAAAAATCCTAAAAACCGCTTCCCCGGCTTCATCATGGGAATAAGCGTTATTGTTATCCTTTTCATCATCTCCGCCATTCAAATTGTACGCAGCCTGTTCATCTGGTAGCGTCACCCCCTCTTAGATACTAGAAAGATTTAGCATTGTTTACGCTCAACCCTATTATCATGTCCGGCCGCGAAGTTCTTCCCATCATCGAAGGCGGCAAAGGTATTTCGGTTTCCAACGGTGAAAGCTCCGGCGCATGGGCTGCTGCGGGTGGCATTGGCACATTTTCCGGCGTAAATGCCGACAGCTATGATGCCAACGGCAACCGCATCCCGCAAATCTACAAAGGCCGCACGCGTCAAGAACGTCATGAAGAACTGGTTGCCTATGCCATTCAAGGCGGTATCACGCAAGCCAAAACCGCCTATGAAATGTCAAATGGCAAAGGCCGCATCCACATGAACATTTTGTGGGAAATGGGCGGCGCAGAACGTATTTTAAAAGGCATCTTGGAACAAACCAAAGGCATGGTGCACGGCGTGACCTGCGGCGCGGGCATGCCATATAAAATAGCTGAAATCTGCGCATCCTACGGCGTTTATTATTATCCCATCGTGTCATCCGCGCGCGCATTCAATGCGCTTTGGAAACGCGCCTATCACAAATTTGCGCAGTGGTTAGGCGCGGTGGTGTACGAAGACCCGTGGCTTGCGGGCGGTCATAACGGCCTATCGAATGTCGAAGATCCGCTCAAACCCGAACCGCCATTCCCGCGCGTGAAGGCCTTGCGCGATTTGATGCGCACGCTGGGTTTGGAAAACACCCCCATCATCATGGCGGGCGGCGTGTGGTATCTGCGCGAATGGAAAGACTGGATTGGCAATAGCGAACTGGGGCCCATGGGGTTCCAATTCGGTACGCGCCCCTTAATGACCAAGGAAAGCCCGATATCGGATGCGTGGAAAAAACGCCTGCTCACCTTAAAAAAGGGCGATATTTATTTAAACCACTTTTCGCCAACCGGATTTTATTCATCCGCCGTAAAAAATCCGTTCTTGCTCGAACTCACCGCGCGTTCCGAACGGCAAATTCCGTATTCGGTAACTGCCGTGGGCGAACACACTGCGGAATTGCCGATTGGCCCGCGTTCACGCGGGGTATTTGTTGCCCCGCACGATAAAGAACGTGCGCAAGGCTGGATATCCCAAGGCTTCACCGAAGCGATGCGCACACCCGACAACACGCTTATTTTCGTTGATGAACCGCGCAAGCGCGAAATTCTCGCTGACCAAGTCGCATGCATGGGCTGTCTGTCCGCATGCCATTTTTCCAACTGGTCGCAGAACGAAGAAGGCACCACTGGCCGCAAGCCAGACCCGCGCAGTTTCTGCATTCAAAAGACATTGCAGAACATCAGCCATGATGGTGACGTGGAGAATTCATTGATGTTTGCTGGCCACAACGCTTACCGCTTTGCCAGCGACCCGTTCTATGCCAATGGCTTTATTCCAACCGTGAAGCAACTGGTCGAACGCATCACCACAGGTGATTAGTGCTGGTGATTAATTTGAATTAGTTATCTTGCGTATGTACGCTGCGTTGCGCCTGCACGGCGCGTAATAGCGCCGCTAACTGCCTCATCACGCGGCACGATGCTGCCGGTATAATTTTTTAGTTCATCCAAAACATGCGGTGGCGCATTGACGCACACGCTGCCATCGGGGTTTGTTGCGGTATTGTGGTCGCTGCCCACCAGAATACGCCATTTGCCGTTAAAGCTATCGGGCTTATCCAGCACTATGAAAAAGCCAATCAGTGGCGTTTTTGGGTTTTCAAGCAGATTGCCTTTTATCTCGGTCACCACAAGACCGCCAACCTTTGCGCCCTTGGGCACATTGGCACCTTCCCATTCCATGATGAAATGATGGGGGCAGTTCTCGACCACTTTTGCGGTAACCCAATTAACCGGATACATAATGCTCACCTAAAAAATTGGCCTGCGTTTTAATGCTGGAAATATACACCCGCAAAACGAAAGTATTCGCAGCAAAATTGCCCATTAATGAACCTTACCAACTCCGCGAATAGGATGCTGATTGCAGGTTGAAACCAAAGTGATTTGTGACTTATTCTAGCGCCTTCATTCCTTTTCCAGTGCTTTTCGCGCTTTTCCCTGATGTACACCCTTTACCACCATCCCCTATCGCCGTTCAGCCGGAAAATCCGGCTGTTGCTGGCTGAAAAAGATATGGCGTTTACACCGGTGATTGAAAAACCGTGGGAACGCCGCGCGGAATTCATGGCGCTTTCACCCACGGGTGAAGTACCGCTATTGGTCATCAAGGATGGTTTCACCCTTTCCGATACGCATGCCATTTGCGAATATCTGGAGGAGGTGAAAGACCGCCCGAACATGCTCGGCGATACCTTGGAAGAAAAAGCCAAGGTGCGCAGCTTAAGCGGTTTTTTTGACCGCGTCTTTTATGCCGATGTGGGCGTGACGCTGCTGGGCGAAAAAGCCTTGAAGCGTTTGCAAAGTTTGGGAACGCCCGATGCGCTCACCATCCGCAAGGGCTATACCGCGCTCGATGAACATATGAAATACATCAACTGGCTGGCGGGGCAAAATAACTGGCTGGCGGGCGATGAATTATCACTGGCTGATATCAGCGCAGCGGCACATTTATCGGTCATTGATTATCTGGGCGATATTATGTGGGATAAATACGATGATGCGCATATCTGGTATGCGCGCATTAAATCACGGCCATCCTTTCGCCCACTTCTTGCTGATCATATCCCTGGTCTGCCACCGCCGCCCAATTACGCTAATCTGGATTTTTAATTCAATCAAAAGGAGCCTGCTATGATGCTACGCGCACTTGTTCTGCTATCTGCCCTTCTCCTTCCTTCCCTTGTATATGCGGGCGAAGAAGCCAAACCCGATGACATGATTTCCGTCAACCTCGTTTCCGAAGGCTGGGTGCAGGCCAAAGCTGCACGTGTTACCGTTTCGGTGAATGCCGCAGTGGTTGGCGAAAAGGCCAGCTCGACGCGCGATACGATGATCAAAGCCGTGGGTGATCTGGCATCAAAGACCGCCGATAATAAAACAGAGTGGCGTTTAACCAGCTTTAACCGCAATCAGGATCCCAGCGGCATTGAACAATGGGTTGCGCTATTCGAAGCGCGTCTGCCTGAAAGCGAATTGGGCGGCATTCAGGCCAAGGCCAAGACAGCCAGCAAAGCAGGGATGCAAATCGCCGTGGTCAGCGTTGATTTTTCGCCAACCCTTGCCGAATTTGAAGCGGTGCGCGCACAACTCCGCAAGGAGTTGATGGCACAAGCAACCAAGGAACTTGAAACCATCAACGCTGCCTATCCGGACCGCAAATTCCGCATCGCAAATATCAGCTTTGGCGGTGCAGGCGGCATCATGCAACCGCAGGTAATGATGATGAAAGGGCGTATGGCGATGATGGATGCGCAAGTTGCATCCGCACCGCAAATGGAAGGCGTAACGAACAGTATGGGCGGCGTTGAAACATCGCAAAAGATTGAAATGAACGCATCCGTATCCTTTGCCGCGCTCGCGCCAGTAACACCTGCCGCCAAATAACACCATGAAGCTGAATGATTACCGCATTATCCCTGCCGAAAAACCACAACAGATTGTTGTGCTGCTTCACGGCGTGGGCGCCGATGGCAAAGACCTGCTGGACTTAGGCCATCGTTGGCAAAACCTTTTGCCTGCCTGCGTGTTTGTCTCGCCCGATGCACCGCACCGCTATGATATGGCACCCTTTGGTCGCCAATGGTTTTCGCTTAAAGACCGCACGCCGCAAGTCATGGCGGCGGATATGATTACCAATCGGCCCATCGTCAATGACTACATAGATAAATTGCTGGCGGAATTTTCACTGCCGTCCAACAAACTAGCCCTGGTTGGTTTTTCGCAAGGCACGATGGTCAGCCTTGATGTTGGCCCGCGCCGCGAAGATGGGCTTGCAGGTATTCTTGGATATTCGGGTTCATTGCTCAGCCACAAATCTCTGCATGCGGAGATTAGAAGCCGCCCGCCCATTTGTCTGGTCAGCGGGTTGATGGATGATATTGTCTCGCCCGACTATTCAAAAAAGGCGCAGGAAATGCTGCAAGCCGAAGCGATACCATGCGAATTGCATTTGCAACCCAATCTGGGCCACAGTATTGATGAAAGCGGAATTCGTATTGGCGCAGCATTTCTGCAACGTATTTTTGCTTAAATGGACGACGCGGAAAACCGCCCCAAATCAGCCTTGCTAATGACAAAAACCTTGTTTAACAAGGATATATGCTGAAGCATATGTTCATGGTGCAAGTGCGAAACGCTAAAGATTTGGTTAAGGGTAACTTCATCAAGTTACGCCATACTCCTCAATATGAGAGGAGTTTTACTTAGTGCTACCCTCGCTTGATACGTGTCCTGCCCTCGTGCTCAATGCCGATTTCCGGCCGCTCAGCTATTACCCGTTATCGCTTTGGTCATGGCAAGATGCCATTAAAGCCGTTTTCTCAGACCGTGTGAATATCGTTGCAACCTATGACCGCGTTGCACATTCACCCTCCCTCGACATTAAAATTCCCAGCGTCATCGCGCTCAAAGATTACGTGCAGGTGAACAGGCATCCGGCCTTTACGCGCTTCAATGTGTTCTTGCGTGACCAGTTCATGTGCCAGTATTGCGGTATGAAGAAAAATACATCCGAACTTACCTTTGACCATTTGACGCCGCGCGCCCATGGTGGGCGCACCGTGTGGTCAAACGTCACCACCGCATGTTCGGCATGTAATTTACGCAAAGGCGCAAAGCTGCCGCATGAATGCGGAATGCACCCCAGAACCTATCCCTATCAACCGACATCGTTCGAATTACAAGAACGGGGCAGAGCCTTCCCGCCGAACTTCCTGCATCAATCCTGGCGCGATTTCCTCTACTGGGATTCCGAACTGGAATCGGTTTAAACGCGCTCGGCGAGCCAAATCGCAGCTTTCGAACCTGCTTGTATCACTTTGCGTAATACGGGGTAACCCACCGCTTGCTCCGCGCCGGCTTCCAACGCTGTCATGCGGTGTTCGTTTTCTTCATCGCGGAATTGATCAACTACTTTTTTTAATTCGGGATTATCGTTCAGCGCTTCGCTTTGCTGCGCGTAATGACCATCAATCACTTCTTCAACCGCAACCGTGCATGCCATCGCGGCTTTTTCGCCCATCAATGCCGTAACGGCGCCAAGCGCAAAACCGGCGACATGCCACAGCGGTTGCAATGCAGTTGGGCGCACTTGGTTCGCAGCGACCATGGTGTTGAATGTATCGAGATGCGTTTGTTCCTGCGCCGCCATATGCGCAATTTGGTCCAATGTCTCTTTGGATGCACCGCGGCGCTTCAGCACCGCAAGCTGGCCCGCATAAATGCGTTTTGCGCCATATTCACCGGCTTGGTTCACGCGCAGCATACGTTCAAGGGACGTCTTACGCTTCATAACCTTGCCCTAGCTTTCCTCGCGTGCAGCACGAATGCAATCAAGACATAATCATGCATCGCAAGCGCCAGCGCCGCATTCCATATCACGATGGAAATACCGAATAAGCGCCACGCCACCTTATCGCACGGCGCAAGCGGCGTAGCCAATAATTCCGCCAGCATCTGCTCCGATGTTTTAGTAGTGTCTAACGCTTCTACAGGACAACCGCCGGATAATTGCCACCAATGCTGCTCGACGCCAATATGGAAAAACGCGATGCAAAAGCTTGCGAAGAACAACACCATGATCAGGATTAAAAACAAGCGGTGGTTTTTTTCGGGGTACAGCAATGCAACAAGCGATAGCGGAATAAGTAACGCATAAGGGATGCGTGAATAGAGGCACAAAATGCACGGCTTCAAATCAAAAACAAATTGCGCCACAAGCGCAGCGCCCAGCGCGGCAATGGCCACCAGCAGGGATAGGATGAATACACATCGGGGATGAAACAGGGCTACGAAGTTCATGCCCTAGATATAGCAACTATTCACGCCCGCGTTAAGCCCTGTGGACATGACACGGCGCGACAAAAAGTAGCTAAATTCGGAAATGCAGTTTTTACAGATTGAGTCGAAAATTGTGGCTTTCGAGAACCGGAGCGCAGCGTACATTTAAGTACGTGAGCACCGGAAGCACAGAAAGACGCAATTTGCAGACCAATATGTAGAAACTGGTTTATAACTTCATGCTTTTCGCATCATAGCGCTTACCTAAAAACGCTGGCGCCTTGGCATTGTTTCCGGTCGGGAAGTTTTCAATGCCGTAGGACAAATCGTTGCGGCTGTGATGTGCCCATAACGCATCGGGGTTGAGGTGATAGAACAATTCTGCAACCGGGGTGGTACGTGTCCAATCCTTAACCTGTTTGCGGTGGGCAATCTTCCAAACGCCCGATGCGCCGCCGGGGCGACGTTCCAGTTTATCCAGATAACGGCCACCCACAAAGAAATCTTCCTTTCCGGTTGATTTATCAAGGCGGTGCCAGTTCATGAAATAGCTTTCGCACAAGGCCACATCGCCGCGCAAATCCACGCGCACATTGGCCACCATGTGATGGGTTGCCTTCATATGGCCGCGTACATCAAGCGCCCATTGAATATATTCGGAAACGCTGCCCTGAAAAATACCGGGGCCAAAATCAACCGACGCATCAGGGTGAAATACCGAGCGCAACAGATTTTCTTCCGAGCGGTCAATGCCACGTGCATAGGAATACATAAGGTCAACAATTTCCTGCTTATCCACCAATGCCTGAATACGTGGCGGGAATGGAGAATTGGCGGAGCTGGTCACTGTCGTTGGCGCGGAAGTTGAACCCCCACCCAATGATGAAAAGAATGATGCTTTGATTTGCTTGATGGCTTTTGCAGCTTCCTTGGGGTCAATCGGCGCTAAATCCTTTTTGCGTTCAACCGAGGTAATTGGCTTATCAACCTTGGTCGATAGGCTTTCGGCGATCTTGGCAGCTTCACGCAGCGCGTTTTCTTTTTCTTTGTTCACCGGCAAAACAGGTTTCACAATGGTGCGGCCACCGGCTTGCACAGTGTTCTTTGCCACCGGCTTTTGCTCTGGCTTGATAGGAGATTTAGCAACGGGCTTTGCAACCACAGGTTTCATTTGTGGCTTGGCTACCAATTTGGCGACAGGCTTTGCCTTACCAACAAGTTTTGGAGCAGGTTTTTTAGCAACAGGCTTTGCTGCTGGTTTCTTTTTCGTGAGGGCCATAGTTATCAACACCCTAAAAGTTATCAAAAGACCAAAAAGGTCATATATGTTTCAAATAGTTAGGCGCTTTATACCCCTCTGGGTCGGTAGTAAAAGCCCGTTTTTTCTAGTATTTATTGAGTTACGCACATTAAGCCAAAACCGCAAAAGCGCAAGTTTTTAAGGGTTAATTTTGCTTTTTTCTTTCAAACAGGCAATATTCGTCGCTTAGCGGGTCTATTTTGGCCACTCAACCCTGTTTTTGAACTACGAGACGGGTTATTTTGGGGTGTTAGAGGCGATTTTCAACCCCATATGTGGTTTTAAAGGGGTCAAAAAACAATGTTAATAATGTTTTAAGGATTTGGCACGCTTGCACACGGTGATTCCATGCTTTTTTTGACGATTCTCTGAATTCTTGGTTGAAAAAGGTAAAGATTAATCTTTGGTCCAGCCGCGATTATTCAATACAAACAACGCAAACAGGGCAAAACCCACCCCCAAAAATGCCCATGGCGCAATCCATAGTGCAACTGTGGCATCGTTCACAGGGGGGCTAAGCAACACATAATCCCCGTATCGTGCATGGATAAAGTCTAAAATTTGGGCATCGGTCATGCCATCCTGCAGCTTGGCGCGCACTAATGTACGTAAATCCTTGGCAAGCCCTGCCGGGCTATCATTGATGGATTCCGACTGGCACACCACACAACGTAACTGTTGCCCTAATTGCATGGCGCGTTTTTCCAGCGCCGCATCTTTTAACTGCTCCCCCGCCTCGATCGCCAAGCACGGCATGGCAGATATCAGCAAAAAGACAAAAGCGATTGCCCATTTGTTCATCTGTTATCCTTGCCTCTGTTATCCTTGCCAAGGAATTCGGTTAAATGAGGTTTAAAATATTTATCCCATACGGGAATGCTAAGCGGCCCTGACACATGGCTGATAATCACGCCGTCTGCGCCAACCAGAAATGTTTCCGGCACACCTGTCACGCCCCAATCAATTGCAGCGCGTCCTTCACGATCAAGCGCCACGGTCTGGAACGGATTGCCATGTTCCTTGAGATATTTTTTGATTGCCGCATCTTTATCCTTATAGACGATGCCAATAATCGGCAGCGGAATAGCAAGTTGCACCGCTTTTAAAAATTCATGTTCGGCAATGCATGGCACACACCAGCTTGCAAAAAAGTTCACCAGTACTTTTTTACCCTTCAACTCGTGGTCGGTAAGCAGCTTGCGGCTGTTTAATATCGGCAATTTCATTTCCGGCACAGCCTTACCCGCCGATGAAACCAGCGGCTGGCCGTTCTTGTCTTGGGTTAAGCCCGCGATGGCCAACCAGACAAAACCCGCAAAAACCAATACGGGAACCAGCAGTAACCACCATTTCCGCATCATGGCTTTTCCTTATTCTTTTCAAGCGCTTTGGCAACTTCGGGCGGCATGTATTTTTCATCATGCTTGGCCAGCAACGTGGTTGCGGTGAATTCGCCCGGCGCGGTCAACTTACCTTCGGCTACAACGCCCTGCCCGTCGCGGAATAAATCCGGCGTAATACCGGTATAACGCACCCGCAAGGTTTCTTTCAAATCGGTCACCACAAACGTAATGGTGGCATTCTGGTCTTGCGCATGTTTGATACTGCCCTGTTCCACCAGCCCGCCAATACGGATATGTTTTTGTTCCTTCAATAATGTTTCTTGCGCGGCGAGCACATCCGCCGGCGCATAAAAATAGGTTACGTTTTGCGACAGGCCCATCAGCGTCAACGCAACGGCTAATCCGATCCCTGCCGTGATGCTCAGGATAAGCGCAAGCCGTGTATGTTTTGCTTGCCAGCTTCTACTCATCTTGTTTTGTCCACTGCACCCAGCGCCTTGCGTGATGCACAGGATTTGAAAAAAGTATGAAGGCCAATTCCCAAATAGCCCAGCGCTGCAACGCCATAAGCCGCAATTACATAATAGGTATGGGGGTTTTCAAAATCGAAATTCATGGCAAGTGTTTTAGCGCAGAAAGCGCCAAAAAGCCAACACCGCAGTTAGAGATTATCGCAAGGTTTTGAAAAACTGCTGCAATATGTCGCGCCCTTCGCTTTCCATAATTCCGCCATAGACATCCGGCGCATGGTGACATGTCGCTTGCGTAAAAAACTTTGCGCCATGGTCAACCGCACCGCCTTTTGCGTCATAGGCCGCAAAATATAATCGTCGCACCCGCGCAAAACTGATGGCGGCGGCGCACATGGTGCATGGCTCCAGCGTTACGTATAAATCGCAGTCCACAAGGCGCGGTGCATCAAGCTTGGCAGCCGCTTGGCGCAGCGCCAGCATCTCGGCATGGGCGGTTGGGTCTTTTAATTCTTCAACGCGGTTGCTGGCCGCCGCAATCACATGGCCCCCCGCATCAACCACCACCGCGCCAATGGGCACTTCGCCGCGCGCCTCAGCCGCGCGTGCTTCATTAAATGCAAGCTGCATGAAAGATTGGGGCATGAAGGAATTTTGTTTATCGCTCATACTGCTTCATCTATCATGCCCCACATGAAAACGAAAGAAACAAAAACCGCCCGAGCGGTTGTTCCATCGCCAGATGGAACAGAGCGAATGGCGGATAAAAATACATCGCGCCAAACAACATTTAAGGGCGAGCGGTTAGCAAAAGTTTTGGCGCGGGCAGGTTTATGCTCACGCCGCGATGCCGAACGCTGGATTGAAGCAGGGCGCGTCAGTGTGGATGGCAAAAAAATTACCAGTCCCGCCCTTAATGTTGAAGACCATCAGAAAATTATTGTCGATGGCAAACCCTTACCGCGCAAAGATGTTGCGCGCTTGTGGCGTTATTACAAACCTGTTGGTCTCATCACCACTGCAAAGGATCCGCAAGGCCGCCCCACCGTATTCGAATATCTGCCCGATGAATTGCCGCGCGTGGTCAGCGTAGGCCGTCTCGATTTAAACAGTGAAGGGCTACTGTTGCTGACCAATGACGGGGAGCTTGCGCGGTATCTGGAAAAACCATCCGAAGGATGGTCGCGCTGTTACCGCGTGCGTGTGCGTGTTGGCCGCAACGGCATTGATGAGGAAGAACTAAAATCCTTGGAAGCTGGCATCACTGTTGAAGGCGTGAAATATGGCTCCATCAAAGCAGAGCTCGATACCACCAAAGGTTCGAACGCATGGGTCACCATGGAATTGAAGGAAGGTAAGAACCGCGAAATCCGCAAAATCATGGAACATCTGGGGTATGAAGTGAACCGCTTGCTGCGTGTTTCCTTTGGGCCATTCCAGTTGGGAAGATTAGAAAAAAACGAAGTGGAAGAAATTCCCCAGCGCGTGCTCAAAGACCATTTGGCTGCTTTCTTTAAACCGAAAAAATAATCATGCGCATTATTTCCGGAAATTTTCGTAATCGAACATTAGAAACCCCCGCTGATGAAACCATCCGGCCCACATCCGATAAAACACGCGGCGCGATATTTAATATTCTGGAACACCGCAACTGGCCTGCACATCCCTTGCTTCCTGAATGCCATGTGGCCGATGTGTTTTGCGGCACCGGCGCCTTGGGGCTGGAGGCATTATCGCGCGGCGTGAAACATGTGCATTTCATCGACAACGCCCGTGAATCCATTCAGCTTACCAAAGCCAATATCGCCAAATTCAAATGCGCGGAGCAATGCACGCTCATCACCAGCGATGCGCACAAAATTGAACTCAAGCGCCCGCAATTCGATTTGGTGATGCTTGACCCGCCTTATGGAAAAAACCTGGGTGAAAAAGCGCTCCTGCATTTTGAAAAACAGGGATTGTTGAAAACCCACACCGTCATCATGCTGGAAACAAAAAAGGACGAAGCGGTCACCCTTCCCCCATCATTTGAAATGGTGGATGAACGCAGCTATGGTATTGCGATGGTTCGTTTTTATCTTTACGGAACAAAAGCATGACGCACACGCCGAACTGCAAACTCTGTAACGCACCCAGCGTCTTTTTCGAAAGCTGTGATTTTCACAATCAGGCAAAAATCCATCTGGGTTATTACCAGATGCCCATGCCGCCCCACGGGCTGATGGTCGATTATTACCGCTGCACCGGTTGCGGCTTTTTATTCACGACCCTGATGGATGACTGGCACACCAACGGCATGTTTGCGCAGATGATTTATAACAAGGATTATCCGCGCATCGATGGGTCCTATAACGGCCAGCGCGCAGGGAAAATCTGCAACCTCTTTTATCTCGCCTTCTTTGATGCGTTCAAGGAACTGGAATTTCTTGATTACGGCGGCGGCATTGGCCTCCAATCCGCGCTTGTGGGCGCATTTGGCGCAAAGCGTTCGCTTACCTTTGATCCCTTCGCGCAGGGCGTGAAACGTCCCGATGGGTTTTTCAACGTGGTAAGCGCTGTGGAGGTTTTGGAACACGCAACCAATCCATTGGCGATGATTGAAGATGTGGTGCGCTTCACCAACCCCGATGATGGTCTTATTTTCATTACCACCGAATGTTTGCCGGATGATATTGAGCAGCAAAAAACCAAATGGTGGTATGTTGACCCGCGCGTCGGGCATGTATCGCTTTATCCAAAAGCTATGCTCAAGAAAATTTTTGCATCACACGGCTATCAAATGTCGCACATCTTGAACCACACGCATATCGCATATAAAAAATGGCCGAAATGGGCAGATTTGCTGATGTCAGAGCGCGATAGAAATCTGCCTTAAAGTTTCAGCAATACCAATTTTTCGGCGAGTGCATCTTGGCGCATGGCTTTAAGCGCCAACACCGCACGCAACACCGCATCATTCGCATCGCGGCTAATATTCGATAACAGCATATTCAAACGCCCGTCATTCGCATTGCTCGCCGGCAGCACATTTTGTGATGCAAGCTGGCTTTCCACATTGCTTGGCATCAATACGCCCAGACTTTTAATCATGGCGAGATTGAAATTTTTCTTATCGCCCGAAAACGCCTGTGTGCGGCCGTACTGTTCAAACCAGATGGTGCGTTCATCCTCGCTCATCACGCCGCGCAGGAGCGCCAAGGGGAATAACGGCAATAATGCTTCGCGGTTTGCGGGCGCAGCGCTGGCAAGCCGCCACCAGCTTTGCGCATCCTTATTGCCGCGCAGCAGCAGCAATCGCGCCATCGCGGGCGCAGCCGCAAGATTATCAGGAAGGGCCGCAAGCCCTGATACATCGGCTTCCAGACTATCGCCCAGCACGCCAAGTAAATCCGCATTACTAAAGCCCGGCAGCGCGGCAGCAATAATATGCGCTTTTTGCGCCGCATTCTCTTCTTCAATTATCGCGCGGATAGCGGCGGCACGGCGCAATGGCGCGGGCCATTCTTTTTCCGGCACGGTCAGCAATGTTTCAGGATTGCTGCGGAATTTCTCGATTGCTTTGGCTGGAAATTTTATACCGCTAATCACCGCATTATACACATCTGATGCAATCTGGCGCCGCTGCGCAAATTGCTCCGCCAGCTTAATGCGTTGAACATCGCCCATCGCAATATCCAATACCATCGGTTGCGGCGGCACCATCAATGCTTCGATGTTATCGGTTTTCAGTTTCACGCGGCCAATCGCAATTGCTGCCACTTGCAGCACCGACAGATTTTCATATTTGGGGGGCGCTTTTTTGGAATCCTTCGGATTTACATTTGGCGCCAATGCGCGCTCCGCCAATTCCAGAAACAGCGCATCGCCATCACCCGCTTCGCGGAAAAGATCTAACGCAAGTCGCGCTTCATCATGCTTGCCATCTTTGATGCTGCACAAAATTCCCATTTTTTGGCCAAACACACCGCTGGTTGAGGGCACATATTGCGCAGCTAACACGCATGCATCCACCACGCGGCGCTGGCGCAATTCTTCTTCGATGAACATCTGCCATTCCAATGGTTTAAATGCCGTTTCGCGTGTTTTGGCCAATGCCAACGCGCCTGCACTATCCCCTGCTGCTTGCGAAGCCATGACGCGCGCCACAAAAAACGCGTTCGCGTTTTCTGGTGTTCCGCTTGGTTCATACGTCTTGCTTAAACCGGCAAGCCGCAGCACATCTTTGAACACAGCATTGGCCGCGCCGCTATTTACGGTATGGGTTGAATTATTCAAAAGCGCTGCCGCTTCGCTATAGGAAAACGGTTTCCATATATCCATCGGCAAGCTGCCGGTTTTTTCGTCCAGAATCCCGTAATTGGTCAGTACCGGCGCGGCGAGCTCGTTTTTTTCAACATAATCGGTTCGGCGTAATGGCGATGGCGGGTTCATCGCCGGCGCATAGCCCCCCATTATTCCCATGGGTTGTGGCGGCGTTTGCATCACGCGCGGTGGTGGCGACGCCAGTGGCATCGGCATATTCGGCGTTGCCAATTGCTCATCGGTTTGGGTGTCGATGTTTACGCCTTCGCCTTCATTGGCATCATCATAAACGAGGTCTTGTGGCGCACCTGCCGCCATATGATAAGGCGCGTGATAGGGCGGCTGGGCATGCGCCAGGCCTGTGCCGAGGTACAGCAAACTTGCAACGAAAAGATGAAGGGAATTGCGCATGAACAGTTCAAGATAATCTTATGAATTAGGTATAGTCACCTACGCCCTCTTATACTAAAATATAAGTTAAAAATTATGGCAAGGTTCACATGGGTCAAACAATCGTTTTAGTCGGGATGATGGGGTCGGGCAAAACCGCGCTTGGCCGCCAGCTGGCCCAGCGGTTGAACCTGCCCTTTCTTGATACCGATGCCGAAATTGAAAAAGCGACCGGCATGCGTATCTCCCATATCTTTGAAGAGCAGGGCGAAGCAGCCTTTCGCGGCTATGAACGCACTAAAATCGCCAAATTGCTGGCAGGTGAACCATGCGTATTATCAACCGGCGGCGGGGCGGTGATGGATGCCGGAACACGTGAATTGATTGCAACGAAATCAACCGTTATCTGGCTCAAAGCCCGCCTTGAAACATTGCTCAGCCGTGTGTCCAAAGACAAGAACCGCCCGCTGCTTAAAACCGACAACCCTGCTGCCAAGTTGCAACAGTTGCTTGATGCCCGCACGCCGTTTTACAGCCAAGCGCCCATCCACATCGAAACCGATGTAAAAGGCTTTGAAGAAACGGTTGAAGCCATGCTCAAGGCCGTGCAAAATCATCACATACCGCTAAAGGAATAATATGAGCATTCTTGGAAGTATCCTGCCGCACGAAGCACCGCAAACGATTACCGTATCCCTGGGTAATCGCAGTTATCCTATTCACATCGGCAGCGGTTTGTTGCACGAAGCGCCCCTGCTCATCCGCGAAGCATTCGGCATGCGCCGCTGCATCATCATTACTGATAGCCATCTCTCCAATCTCTATGGCGAAAAACTTCACGCGAATATGACGCGCATTGGCCTGTGCAAAGATGATGTGCTGGTTATTCCCGCAGGGGAACAGGCCAAAACATTCTCCTACCTTTCCTTTATTCTTGATCATCTGTTTCAAAAGAACATTGACCGCAAGACCATGCTCGTTGCCCTTGGCGGCGGCGTGATGGGCGATCTGGTCGGCTTTGCGGCGTCCATCGCCATGCGCGGGATTGATTTCATTCAAATTCCAACCACACTACTGGCGCAGGTTGATAGTTCCGTTGGCGGCAAAACCGCGATTAATTCGGCGCGCGGTAAAAACCTGATTGGTACATTCCATCAGCCAAAAATGGTGATTGCAGACGTAGATACATTGAAAACACTACCCACGCGCGAGCTGCGTGCGGGCTATGCCGAAGTCGTAAAATACGGCCTCATCAGCAACCCTGATTTCTTTACATGGCTGGAAACCAAGGGCCATAAATTGCTGACAGGTATGAAGGAAAAGCAGATCCACGCCATTAAGGTCAGCTGCGAGATGAAGGCGCAAATTGTTGCGGAAGATGAAAAAGAATCCACCGGCAAACGCGCGCTACTCAATTTCGGCCATACCTTTGGTCATGCCTTCGAACTCATGGCAAATTATGATAACAGTTTACTGCATGGCGAAGCCGTTGCCATCGGCATGGCCAAAGCGTTTGAACTTTCAACGCGCCTTGGCCTGTGCCCGGAAAGCGATACCGCGCGCGTGAAGGAACATTTGAAATCGGTCAATCTGCCGATTTCCATTCAGGGCCGCAACTGGAACACCGACAAGCTGCTGGCATCAATGTACCGCGATAAAAAAGCCGAAGATGGTCAATTGAATTTTGTCGTCACCCGCGGCATCGGTCAGGCCTTTGTGCAGCAACACGTGGTCGCAAGCGACGTTAAGGCTGTGCTGGATTTGAATTAATAATAGCTGCGGCTAGCGCTCCAGTCTGAATTGCTCAATAATTTTCTGCTTTATCGCGTCCCGCGCTGTGCGAAAGCGGCTTGCCATTATCTCATCCGACAATGGCTCTTTACTGGCAGGATCAGGCATAGGCCAGTGAAGGCGCTGTACCTTGCCCGGAAACAGGGGGCAAACTTCTTCGGCGCATAGCGTGATAACAAGTTCAACATCCGACGTGCGAATATCGTTCACCGATTTGCTGGCATGCTGGCGAATATCGATACCGATTTCCTGCATCACCTTTACCGCAAAAGGGTTTACACGGCTTGGCTCTGACCCTGCGCTTTGAACCGTATATTCTCTTGGCAGCATCGCTCGCGCCAAGCCTTCGGCCATTTGGCTACGGGCTGAATTGGCTACGCATAGAAACAGAATGTGTTTGGGAAGTTCATTCATGTTTTTTCTTTTTTTTAGAAGGTGGGCAGCATTCGGATAACTCAATGACATCACAGCCGCGTTTCTTGTCTTTCCCGACGCGGGCAAAATCCACGATGCAGCAGTTCTCAATCATGAAACGGATGAGCGTCTGTACGAATGCGAAATTAGCCGAATAGATAACTGAACGGCCAACCTTGCGAGAGACCACGAGACCTGCATGACTCATGTGGCCAAGGTGAAACGAGAGCGTATTGTGCGGAATCTTGAGCTTATTGCTTAAGATGCCTGCAGCAATACCTTCAGGACCATATTCAACCAGCAGGCGAAAGGCTTTAAGTCGCGTTTCCTGCGATAGCGCATCAAAGGCAATAAGGGCTGCGTGTATATTCATGTCTATAAATATGGACATAAAAAATATAATATGTCAATAATCATGGACATAATTGATTACCCACGGAGCATGTTAATGTCTTTGCCACAACGCCTTACCGCCGAAGCTCTTGGCTCGGCCTTTTTGCTGATGATCGTGATCGGCTCCGGCATGATGGGGCAGAAGCTTGCTGGTGGTAACGAAGCAATCGCACTGTTAGGAAATACCCTGGCCACTGGCGCCGGGCTTATCGTTCTGATTCTGATATTTGGCGACATCTCCGGTGCGCATTTCAATCCGGTCGTTAGTATTGCTTTTGCCTTGCGAAAGGAATTGCCTTGGGGTGATGCGGTCTTTTACATTGCCGCACAAATTACCGGAGCCGTCATAGGGGTATGGCTTGCACATTTGATGTTCGAATTACCAGTCTGGCAGATTTCGGAAAAAGTTAGGACGGGCCCAGGCCAATGGCTTGCAGAAGCAATGGCAACCTTCGGGCTGTTACTTACCATTTTTGGCTGCCAATCACGCTCGCCTGCCGCCATACCCTATGCTGTGGGCTTATACATTACCGCTGCTTACTGGTTCACAGCTTCAACTTCTTTTGCAAATCCTGCTGTTACGATCGCTCGGTCGCTGTCAAATACATTTGCGGGCATTGCCCCTGATGGGGTGCTGGCATTTATCATAGCGCAATGTGCAGGAATGATGGTTGCGATGCTGATTGGGCAATGGTTTTGGAAATTGCGGTCTAAGTAGCGGTGTGCTTGTGCCTATTAGACCATTCGTATAGCGCGAGGTTTTAACGCTGCAAAATCCTGCTTGGCGGTAAACAGAAACGCGGTGCCATGCCCTGCTTGCCGGTGACCTTCTTCGGTGGCGGCAGATTTATAATAGCTCATTGCGAAAACGCGCACACTGGCGGTGAACGACGATTCCTCCGCCTTGTGCTGCGCAACCATGCTGCACAATTGGTGGATGCTGAGTTTTTCGCGGCGGCATATTTCAATCAATGCATTCCACATCGCAGGTTCGAGGCGCATCGATGTGCGGTGGCCGTTCAACGTAATATTGCGGCTTATCAGTGATGATTTAAGCGTCGCCATCTCTTCATGCTTTTGGGGCGCGGGTTCAACAGGCTGCCGGGAAGCCATATGGGATGTATTGAACGTCATGAATTCTCTCCATTCTCAGTTATGGTCTAAAAGGGTGGTTACATAGGTATGCAGGGCGTACATTCATTTGTGTGGGCAGTGGCATGGTGCATATCGCCATTTTTGTATGCGGGAATGGCTTTATCTCCATACAACTTATAGTTGTAATATAATACACCTTTTGATTGTTACAACATATTTATGACAACCTTAGGTTGAATATCGGGATGTGTGGTATTTTGGCTGCTATGTATTCAGCCGATTGGTTTAGGCAGTGGGTTTTAGGTCCAAAACCAGCGCATGGACCCGTTCCTTCATTTCATCGGCCAGCAGGTTATAGACCAGCCTTTGCTGGGCAACGCGGCTAAGCCCGTTAAAGGCGGATGAAGTAATGGCAAGGGTGAAATGGGTTTCGCCACCCTTATCTCCATGGGGGTGGGCACCTGCATGCCCCGCATGGCGGTGGCTGTCATCGGTCAATAAAAAAGTTTCCGGCGAGAGGTTTTCGCGGATTTTTTTTTCAATGCGCGTGGCATAAGACGTGTCTTTCATGTTCAAACCCTACCCTTAATTTGATATTCTGGGAAGTATGCCAAAAAACGCAATAAAGACCAATCTTGATAAACTGAAAGAAGCGCTCGCCGCAACGAAGGCGAAACCCGCGCCCAAAAAATCTTTCAAAGAGCAACGGTACGGAACCGGGGCAGACACGGTTGCGCCCAATTTTGGAAAAGGGGGCGCAGAGCAGTCGCCTCATACTGCAGGGCGGGTTGCGCGTAGCGCAGACGCATCGCAGCAAAATATAAATATGCATGATCCGGAAAACGCGCCGCACCTTTTCAAAAAATGGATTGGTGACCGCGTAGCCATGGTGCAAGTGCGCCATTGCGATAATCCCAATTGCGGGCAGC
The DNA here is from genome assembly GCA_033762625.1 of Alphaproteobacteria bacterium. Lineage (NCBI taxonomy): Bacteria > Pseudomonadati > Pseudomonadota > Alphaproteobacteria > Alphaproteobacteria bacterium. Next base: position 1,213 of record JANRLI010000005.1, on the reverse strand, counting down.
GCGGCGAGTTTCGCGCGCCCAAATCACGCTATAATCTTGAGAGCTATTACTGGTTCTGCCTTGACCATGTGCGCATTTATAACGCCGCATGGGATTATTATCAGGGCATGAGCGTTGCCGAAATCGAAGAAGCGCTGCGGGCAGGCACCACATGGGAACGCCCGACATGGCCCATGGGCGACCGCAAGATCGAACGCAAGGTACGCGCGGCATTCAAACGCGTCTTTGATGAAGATGATATCGAACAGAATGCCGAACATATTCATGCCAAAGCGCAGGAACGGGGCGTTGATCCGCGTTATGCCGCGCAGCTTAATGCACTACGCGAACTGGGGCTTGCGCCGCCGATTGATTTCGAAGGTATCAAAAAACGCTACCGCGATATGGTGAAGCAACACCATCCCGATGTTCAAAAAGGCAACGCGGATGCGGAAGAAAAAATCAAACGCCTCAATGTTGCATTTACAGTCTTGAAGGAATTCTACGCCTTTGAAACCGTGAATATGGAAAATGCCGCAGATTAAAGAATAAACACAGCATAAATCGCGTGACGCACCACATTAAACCCGTTATTTTCGTTTCAGATATCATATAGGAAGAATTCATGTCATCTGCCGCAAAAGCAAAAGTACGTACCGAAGAACTTGGCGCGCCCGACATCCGCGTATCCGTAAAACAGACCTTTGGCCTGAACATCGCCAATGATTTTCAGGTGCCTGCGTTTTCAAACGCCTCCGAACATGTGCCAGCGGTGGATGACAGCTACCAGTTTGATAAAGAAACCACGCTCGCCATTCTCGCAGGCTTTGCACATAACCGCCGCGTGATGGTGCAAGGCTATCACGGCACAGGCAAATCCACGCATATCGAACAGGTGGCCGCACGTTTGAATTGGCCGTGCATCCGCATCAATCTCGATAGCCATATCAGCCGTATCGATTTAATCGGCAAGGATGCGATTGTGCTGAAAGACGGAAAGCAAGTAACGGAATTCCGCGAAGGATTATTGCCATGGGCGTTGCAACATGCCGCTGCATTGGTGTTCGATGAATATGATGCAGGCCGCCCTGATGTGATGTTCGTCATTCAGCGAATTTTGGAATCTTCGGGGAAGCTTACCTTGCTGGATCAAAACTCGGTGATTACGCCGCACCCATACTTTCGTATTTTTGCCACCTCCAACACCATCGGTTTGGGCGATTCCACGGGGTTG